>SXTU01000290.1 GCA_005791875.1 Verrucomicrobiales bacterium | reverse complement strand
GAGTTGGTATTACGAGCTGTGGGTGGCCGGGCACAACTCGCAAGGCGATGGCCCGGAGAGCAATCATGTGAGCCACACGGCGGTGTAGCGGGAGGTTGAGAGTTGAAGGTTGAGAGTTGAGAGGACCGAATTTCGACACCTCACCCTCAATCCCTCTCCCCGTTTGAGGCGGAGAGGGAAGGTGCGGAGTGAAAAGTCGGCGTGTGAGAGCTGGTAGGGCGCGACTGTCCCAGCGCGCCGCACCATGAATGCCCCCTCACCCCAGCCCTCTCCCCCGATGGGGGCGAGGGAGGAGCTTTCGGCGCGCTGAGGACAGACGCGCCCTACCTTGAACCGCCTCTCACGCGACGCGGTGCTTCCGCACTTGTTCCTCATCGAGTTCCAGCCCCAATCCGGGCGCGTCGGGCACGGGGAGGAAGCCGTCCTTCATGCGGACGTGGCCCTTGGTCAGGAATTCGCGGAGGCTCGTGTTTTCCTGCACGACGAACTCGGCGATGAGGGAGTTGGGGATGGCGTTGAGCCAGTGGAGCGCGGCGTGGACGTTGATGTAGGTGCTGAAGCCGTGGTTGGCCACCTTGAGGCCGCGGTCGGCGGCGAGGCTGGCAATCTTCATCGCCTCGGTGAAGCCGCCGCAGCGCGTGAGGTCCACCTGCGCGATGTCCACGCGGCCCTTGTCCATCAGGTCGAGAAAGGACTGCCGGCCGCTCTCCTGCTCGCCGGCGGCGATGTGGACGGGGCTGGCGGCGGTGAGCTTGGCGTAGCCTTCGTAGTCGTCAGGAGGGAGCGGCTCTTCGAGCCAGAAGATGCCGAACTCGGCGAAGGCTTTCGCGCGCTGGATGGCGGTGCGCGCGTCCCAGACGAGGCCGGCGTCAATCATCACGTCGCCGTCCGCGCCGAAGCCTTTGCGCGCCTGACGCACAAGGTCCACGTCGGTCTTCGCGTCCTGGCCCATCGGTGCCCAGCCGAACTTCACGGCAGAAAAGCCTTTGCCTCGAATGCGCTTGGCGAGTTCGCCCGTGGCTTTGGGCGTCGCGCCGAAGAGCGAGCTGGCGTAGCAGCGGATTTGTTTCTGGAAGCCGCCGCCGAGGAGTTTCCAGACGGGGAGGCCGAGGGCCTTGCCCTTGATGTCCCAGAGTGCGAGGTCAATGCCGCTCATCGCGTGCAGGCCGATGCCGCGTCGGCCCGAGTAGATGGTGCGGTGATACATCTGGTGCCAGAGCCGTTCCGTCTCGAACGGGTCCTGGCCGATGAGCAGATGCTTCAGGCCGGTGCTGATGGTGTGTGAGAACGGTCCTTCAATCACCGCCTTGGCCGCGAGCGGCGCGGAGTCCACCTCGCCGATGCCGGTGATGCCGGCGTCCGTGGAGACCTTGACGATGAGCGCGTCCTGCCCGCTGTCGCATTGCTCGCGGACGACTTTTTGGGAGACATAGATGGCTTCGACGTTGGTGATTTTCATGCGTGGCTCGGGGCGTTCGGGACCGAGGATGGACGCGGGATTCACGCATGGGAATTCAGAAAGTTCCAGATGTCGTGGGTGAGCGCCGAGATGCAAAGCGCGGCGACGCCCGACCTTGACGCTGCCAGCCCGCAAGCGCACTGGGCGATCGTAATTCTCAGGCACCATGAACACCCAGATGCGCCGGCTTCGTTCCATTGGCTTCACCCTCATCGAACTGCTCGTCGTCATCGCGATCATCGCCATTCTGGCGGGCATGCTTTTGCCGGCGCTCTCCAAGGCCAAGGCAAAGGGCAAAGGCATCAAGTGCGTGAGCAACGTCCGTCAGCAGGGCTTGGCGCTGAACCTCTACGCGGGCGATTTCACCGATGGCCTGCCGCCACTTTGGGAAGGCCCCGCCATCTGGCCGCCCGTGTCCAATGCATACAACCCTCCTCCGCAGTGGTTCTGGCAGAAGCTGACGCCCTACCTCGGAAAGGAGCTGGACACGCGGACCAACGCCAACATTGTCTGGCGCTGCCCAGAAGTGCGGGAAACCGACATGCAAGGGGCGGGCAACCCGTGGCAGTTCAACCTCGGCGGTTATGGTCCGGTGGAGAGCACCATCATCCGCTACATGCTCCAGGCGGACAATGTCACACCGCTCGGCAGCCGCAGGCTCACGGAGATCAACCGGCATTCGCAAATCTGGCTGATGGGCGACATCGGTGTCATGCGCAACCCCGCCATTGGGCCGGTGGGCGGCTACACGACCACACCCACGACGTTCGCCCCAGACGCCGCCGGGGTCTTTGCCAGCAGTCGCGGCCCAGCGCTTCGGCACGTTCTCCGCGCCAACATGACGATGGTGGATGGGCACGTCGAAACATGGGCCAACGAGAAGCTCACAAACAACTACAACAACATTTTCGCCACGGCCACAGGCACTCCTCCCGGCCTGTGAGCCGACACGCCTCAACCATGAGAATCAGTTGCCTCCAAGTCCTTGCCTTGCTGTTGACACTCCTCCTCACCGAGGGCTGCCGCCGCCGGAACACTGAACCAGCCGCACAGGTTCCGGATGCCCAGCCTGCCGCCGGCTCCGCAGCGCAGGGGGCGGCATCAGCTCCCAGTCCTCAACAACCCACGCCCGCCCCAGCCGTCGTCACGAGCCGGCCTGCACCCGTGGTCATGCTGCCCGAGGATGCCGCCGTCCAGCGCCTCCTCGTCCGGTTCTACAACGAAAACCAACGACCCGCGATGGCGTGGGTTGACCTAGTTCCTAAGTATCTGCCAGCCACTCCCACCGGACCCGACGGCAAGCCGCTGGACTGGGATTCCACGATGCAGCGGATTGGCAGGGCCTCGGACCGCTCACGCAAGTAGTCGGGTTGGCGTTGGGTTTCAAGGGAGAGCACGCAGAAAGGGAAACTAGTCTGTGGTGATCAGCCGTGTGCCCGAACGCGCCTGACAACCAACCATTTTTTCTCCCGTCTCCCGCGTTGACTTTGCCTTCGTCGCGCGAACACTTTCCGCACTGCCCAGACCATGAACTCCGACTCTCCCGCACCCCGTGCCGGCGGTTTGCAACCGCCGTCCTGCGCGCTCGCTGCCGCACCGAGTGGTGATTTCAAATCGTCGGCACGAGGGCTGGCATTCGCCCTCGCCGCTCTCTGCCTCCTCGCCGCCTGCGCTGTGCGCCACGCCACCACCCCGCGCCTTCCCAGCGTCGGCGTCGCCATCGGCTGCGGCGCGGACCAGAATCCGAACAAGCGCGGCACGCCTGACCTTGCTGACGCTCAAGGCCGCGAGATTGCCAGCGAGGTGAAACGCCTTTTCCTCGGCCCGTGGAAGGAGCTTTCCACCGCACCGACAGCCCGTGCGAAGCGCATCGAACTCGACTACGACAAGCTGCCCAACAGCACCTTCGCCTACCACTACCCGCTGCCCGACCACTACCTCGCGCGCAACCCGCACGTCCCCGCGCCGCCGCCCAGCGTGAACCTCGCCGTCATCCTTGGCCGGCTCAATCCCATCAGCGCGCCGCTGGAGCGATTCAACAGCCCGCAGTCGCTGAACAACGTGACGAGCGCGTGCGGTCTCGGCGTGTATCGCGACACGTTGCTCGGCGCGGGCTTCAGCCAAAATCTTTTCATCTGTGAGCCGGTGCACAACCTGGTCCGCCGACTCGCGCTCACGTCGAGTGGCGTCACCTTCACCGCTGCTCGCGCTGCGGACGAGGCCGCGTCCGAGTTCCTCGCCAGCACCGACAACTGGTTCCGCCCCGAGCAGACCGCGTCGCGCGCCGCCGTGCTCGCGAGCTACGCGAGCGTCGCCTCGTTGAAGGGCGACGCGACGAAAGGAGCCGCGCACTTCACCGCGAGTTGCGCCGCGTGCCACGCCTATCGCGGCCTCGGCCACGCACTCGGTTCCGACCTCGCAACGTTCCGCACCAAGCCCGCCGGCGACTTCCTCGCGGCGATCTTGGACCCAAACGCCGCCATCGAGCCGCGTTACATCGCCTACAACGTGGACACGAAAGACGACCGCGCGCTCACCGGCCTCGTCACCGACGAGACCGCCACCGGCCTCACTCTTGCGCAGGCCAACAGCGTGAAAGACAAGCTACTGCGCTCGGACGTGAAGACCTTGCGCCCCTCATCGTTGAGTCTGATGCCCGAGGGCATCGAGGCCGCGCTCCCCCCGCAGGCGATGGCTGACCTGCTCGCATGGCTGCGCGAGTAGGAACCCGTGCTTCTCCCTCTCCCCCATCGGGGGAGAGGGCCGGGGTGAGGGAGAACGGCCTCGCCGATCCAGAGCGTTTGAACAGGTTCTATCCGTATTTGGCATTAATTCATCTTCTTCGCACCCGATGACCTCCCCCGCACCCGATGCCATGCCCCGCCCGTCGTGGCTGATCTCGTGCGCCGCGCGGAGGCGGCGGGCGCGAGTGACATTCATCTCCAGACCGCCGCCGACCGCAGCGCGCAGGTGAGCTTCCGGCTGGATGCATTGCTCGCGCCCGTGCTCACGCTGCCCGTCGGCTTCGCGGAACGCGTTTTCGGGCGCATCGAGTATCTCGCCCGGCTCCAGACCTAGCAGGACTCGTTGCCGCAGGATGGCCGCATCGAGCGCGCATAACTCGGCTCGCAGAACGAGGTGCGCGTCGCCACCTATCCGACCGTGACGGGCGAGAAGATCGTCTTGCGCCTCTTCACGCAGACCACGCCGCCCGCGCTCGCGGGGATGCTCAAGCGCGGCCAGCCGCTCGAGGGCGGGCTGCGCCACCTCTCCGCCAGCCGCGAACACGGCGATCTCAAGTCCGAGCTTGCCGCCCTCGAAGCCGATCTCGCCAAAGGCACGCCCTTGCGCGACGCCTTGCCGCCGCGCCAGCTCCCGGAGTTTTACAAGCGCATGCTCCTGATCGGCGCGCAGGCCAACAACCTCCCCGGCGTCCTGCTTCTGCTCGCCGATTACTACCAGCGGCTCGACGCGCTCTGGACGCGGCTGCGCGGCCTGCTCGTCTATCCGCTCATCGTGCTCGTGATGGCGACGGGCCTCTCCCTCGTGCTGGGCTTCCTGCTCGATGCGGTGAGCAGCGCGATCCTCACTGACCCGTTCGCCTTCGAATACGTGGTCGAGACCTCGTCGGCCTCGCGCTCCTGGTATG
>SXTU01000289.1 GCA_005791875.1 Verrucomicrobiales bacterium | reverse complement strand
GGCGTCATCGGGCACGGCGAGACTTACTACGCGCCGCAAGCGGTCGCGGCGATGATTCACGACTGGATGGGCCGGCGGCTCCTCGGGGCTGACCCGTTGTCCATCGAGAACCACTGGCGTTTCCTCTACGAGCGGGCGAGCGCGTTTGGGTCGCGCGGGACGGAGCTGCGCGCGATCAGCGCCATTGACCTCGCGCTGTGGGACATCCTCGGCCAAGTCTGCGGCCGGCCCGTCTGGCAACTCCTCGGCGGCAAGGCCCGCGACCGCGTGCGCGTTTACAACAGCTCCGGTGGCCCGACCTATGGGCGTCGTCTCGGCGCGGGGCGCGATCAGGGCTGGCCCGGTCACGGCGACGTGGGCAAGCCCGGCCCGCTCGAAGACAACTGGGCCTCGAACTACGCCGCCGGTGACCTCGCCGAGGAACTCGTTGCCGAAGGCTATTGCGCGATGAAGCTCTGGACCTTCGACCGCGCCTTCCACGAGCACGGTGGAAACTTCCTCCCATGGTCCGCCGTGAAAGCCTGCGTGAAGCCGATGGAAGAAGTCCGCGCCCGCGTCGGCGACAAAATCGAAATCCTTCTCGATGGCCACGGCTTCTTCCAACTGCCCGCTGCGCTACGCATCGCTGAGGCCATGCGCGACCTGCGCCCGCTCTGGCTGGAGGACGTGATGCGCGTGGACAACGCCGACACGCTCGCCGACTTCCGCGACAAGGCGCGGCTGCCCATCGCCGTGAGCGAGATGCTGACGAGCCGCGATGACTACCGCCTCGTGCTGGAGCGGCGCGCGGTGGACTACGTGATGATTGACCCGACGTGGGTGGGCGGCATCAGCGAGACGCGGCGGCTGGCGGAGCTGGCGCAGACCTACAACGTCCCCGCCACGATGCACGACTGCACCGGCCCGCTGACGCTCTTCGCCGGCCTGCACGTGGCGACGGCGGTGCCGAACGTGACGTTTCAGGAAAGCGTCCGCGCGCACATCCGCACCTTCTACAGCTCGCTCATCGAGACGAACGTGGTCATCGAGCAAGGCTTCGCGCTGCCGCCGGAAGGCCCGGGCCTGGGCACGAAGCTGAAGCCGGAGTTGTTCGACGCGAAACGCGAGAGCTATCGCGTGACGCGCGTTTGAAGCGGTAGCATTGAGCCGACACCTTGGCGAGGCAGATGTCTGGTGGGTAATCGGTCACAACGGGCCGAAATAATGACGTGCAATCGCGGAATGCGCTGCTATAACCCTGACTATGGCTGGCCAAATCCGTTTCAAGGTTCGCGTCCTTCTGTTTGCGTGGCTTGCGGCGGGCCTCATCGGTCAAACGACCGCGCGGGCGGCAGAGGAGGAATTTGTTGTCATCAAGGGTCATCGAGCCCACCCGACGCGGCTGTTGGCGAAATACAAGCCGGGCATGGTCGCCAACCGTTTGGTTCCGGCTGCCGCTGGAAATCTGGTCGTGGCGCATGAAATCAAGCTCGTGCCGGGGTTGGTCGTGCTGGATGAGCCAAAGCCTGCCGGGCGTGTGGCTGCTGCGGTGCAACCAGCATTCGACCCAAAGGCCAAGGCGGCGCTGTTGGCGAACCGCATCTCGCTGCTCAAGGACTCGGGCCAGTTCGAATACGTCGAGCCGGACTACTTGGTCTATCTGGATGCCACACCGACGGATGCGGCTTTTGCGGATGGAAGGCTCTGGGGTTTGCGGAACACCGGGCAGAGCGGCGGTGTGGCGGGCGCGGACATCGGCGCGGTGCAGGCGTGGAACATCACGACCGGCTCACCGGATGTGATTGTGGCCGTGATTGACTCCGGCATCCGTTACACGCATCGCGATCTGGCTCCAAATATGTGGCGCAATCCGGGCGAGATTCCCGGTAACGGCATTGACGACGACGGTGATGGTTACGTGGACAATGTCTTCGGGATAAACGCGATCACCGACTCCGGTGATCCGATGGATGACAACGGGCACGGAACACACGTCGCCGGCACCATTGGAGCGGTTGCGAATGATTCAAACGGCCATGTGGGCGTGTCATGGAATGTGAAGTTGATGGCGTGCAAATTTCTGCCTGGGGTGGGAACTGGGAAGACGTTCGATGCTATTAAATGCATTGAATTTGCCGTCAGCAAAGGTGCGCGCGTATTGAACAACAGTTGGGGTGGCGGTTCATCCTCGCAAGCTTTGTTCGATGCGATTGCTCGTGCGCGGGATAGAGGGGTGCTGTTCGTGGCAGCCGCTGGGAACGACGGGACCGACAATGATCAAATCCCCCATTACCCGAGCAATTACAACTTGGATAACATCATCTCGGTTGCTGCCCTTGACAGACGCGATGTTCTCGCTGGCTTCTCCTGTTTCGGTCGGAACACCGTCCACGTTGGCGCTCCGGGTGTCGAAATATTCTCCTGCTGGGTTGGGTCTGACAGTGATTACAAATCCATCCCAGGCACGAGCATGGCAACGCCGCATGTCGCAGGCGTGGCGGCGCTGATCTTGTCCCATTATCATGGCATGTCCGTCAGCGAGTTGCGAAGGGCCATTTTAAGCACAGGGGTGCCCGTGCCAGCCTTGCAGGGCAAGACCACTAGCGGAACACGCGTCAATGCATTCAACGCACTCAGTTCCTTGGCGGATGGAAACCTCGAAATCTCTGTGCGACCTGTCCCCGGCAGCACCCTGATTGGCGGGGCGCTTACTCCAATCGGCGTCTCCATTTCGGATGGTGTTGGCGTCAGCAACGCGACGGTCACGGCCACGATAGTCGGTTCCACCAACCTGGTGTTCAACAACACCGGGACTCCGCCGGACACTGCGCAGGATGCCAACTACAGCGCGGCGCTATCTGTGCCGCCCTTCACCAACAGCGTGGGCATCGCTCTGTCCGTGAGCGCGCCCGGCAAGACCACAACGAACTTCACCGTTCAATACGCCATCGCTGTTCCGCCAGCGAACAACGACTTTGAGAAGCGGAGCGGGCTTAACGGGACGAATCTCACGGTCAGCGGTTCAACTCAGAACGCGAACAAGCAGGCTGGTGAGCCTAGCCACGCGGGCAATGCCGGTGGTCGGTCGGTTTGGTGGACATGGACAGCGCCCGTCAATGGCCGCCTGCAAGTCAGCACCACCGGAAGCGCCTTTGACACCCTGCTGGCTGTCTATACCGGCAGCGCCGTAAACGCCTTGACGCTCGCAGCCCAGAATAACAACTCCACAGCCAGCGGAGTGAACAGCCTGGTCGCTTTCAACGTGACCGCCGGAACCATCTATCAAATCGCGTTGGACGGGTTCGCCGGGGCGCGCGGAGACTATCAACTCCAGTTGCAGTTCACCGCTGGCAATTCCATCCCGGGCAATGACCTGTTCAGTTCAGCCGTGACGCTCAGTGGCTCGGATACCTCGGGCAGCGGCAACTCAGCCAATGCAGCAAAGGAGGCGGGCGAGCCCGCCCACGCTGGCAACGCTGGAGGCGCTTCAGTCTGGTTCAACTGGACGGCCCCGACCTCCGGAACCGTAACCCTCACCACGACCGGAAGCAGCTTCGACACTTTGCTGGCTGTCTATACCGGTGGAGCGGTCGGCTCGCTCGCCGAGCTTGCCAGCAACGATGATGACGCCAGCGGTGGAATCGCCAGCCGAGTCCAGTTTCCCGCCACTTCAGGCCAAACCTACCGTTTTGCTGTTGACGGCTACAACGGAGCTTCCGGTTCGTTCAGCCTGCAGCTTGCCTTGACCGCTGCGCCAGCAGCCCCGGTCAACGATTTCATCCAGAACGGGATTGTTCTGAGCGGAACTTCCACTTCTGGCACCGGCTCAAATGTGGGAGCCACCAAGGCGGCCAGTGAACCGAATCATGCAGGCAACTCCGGGGGCAGCTCGGTCTGGTGGATTTGGACCGCGCCCTCCAGTGGAGTGACAACCATCACGACTGCGGGCAGCGGCTTCGATACGCTGCTGGCAGTTTACACTGGAACCGCCATCAGTGCGCTGACGAGCATTGCCAGCAACGACGACAGCGCTTCGGGAGGTTCCACCAGTCAGGTCATTTTCAATGCCGTGTCCGGGACCACCTATCGCATCGCCGTGGATGGTTACCGTGACTTCTTCGACGCGGCTGAATCTGGGACAATCAGTCTGAGTTTGACCCTCGACACGGGCATCCGCCCGGCAAACGACAATTTTGCCGACCGGATTGTTTTATCTGGCACCTCCCTCACGAACACCGGCTCAAGCATCGGGGCAACGAGGGAAAGCACGAGCGAGCCGTTGCACGCCGGCAACATCGGCGGTCGTTCCGTCTGGTGGACCTGGACAGCTCCCTTTAGTGGCTACGTGGAGGTTTCGACGGCGGGCAGTTCGTTCGACACTCTCCTTGCGGTCTATACGGGCCCCCTGGTCACAGCATTGACCGCGAAGGCCAGCAACGACGACGATTCCAATGGTGGAAACACCAGCAGGCTCGTGTTCAATGCCGTTGCCGGGGCCAGCTATCAAATCGCGGTGGATGGATACAACGGAGCCTCAGGCAATATCACGCTCAACCTGAAAGCGCTCTCGACTTTAGGGACGGCGTTTTCCACGTCGCTCTCCTCTTCAGCGGGATACAGCACGGCATTGCCGCTGGCGGGACAAAATGGATGGCTCGGCAGCGGGCCGGGACAAAACGGCGTCGTTACCAATTTCTTTGCCGGTCTCGGGCAGCAGGGCTACGTCGGGTTCGCGCCCACCACAGCGGGGAATACCGGCGGAAGCGTCTGGCGGCCTGTGACCATTTCATCGAACGAGAACCGGATAGTGCGTTTCACCGTCTTGATGAAGGTGGTGGACTCGACCAATGGCGAATTCGATTCCTTCCGATGGTCCATCTACAACACGAATGGCACCCGGCTGTTCTCCCTCGTTTTCGACAACTCCGACCTCTCCATTTCCACCCTCTCGCAAAGTGGACCCGCCCTTGTGCCGACGGGCCGAAGTTTCAACAACACGAGCATCCATCAGTTGGAAATCTTGATGAGCTTCGCCCAGAACGCGTGGAGTGCATTGCTTGACGGAGTGCAAATCGTCTCCTCGCAGCCAATGGCTAATGCCGGAACCGCACTGGACTTTGGCTCGGCGCGCGCAGTTTGGCTGGTTCGAGACTCAGCAGCGCCAGGAAACAATCGCATGGTGTTCGACGATTACCGATTGGAGGTTATTACCGAGCTGAATCCCCCGGAGTTCACGACGCAACCCCAAAGCCAAATGGTGACGGCGGGTTCGACGGTCAACCTTACCACCAGCGGGACTGGGACAGGACCATTGTTCCTACAGTGGTATCGCGACGGCACCAATATCGCGGGCGCAACCAACGGGACGCTTTCACTGTCGAATGTGCAAACCAACCAAGCAGGCCGGTATTGGGTGGCCGTGACCAACCTCGCTGGAAGCGCCACCAGTCAGGAGGCAATTTTGCTCGTCAGGCCCACCGTGTCGTTGCCGGTGAACGACAGCTTCGCAAACCGAATTTCAATCAATGGGATCAGCAACGTGGTTTTTGGAGCTACCGTGAATGCAACGAAGGAAGCTGGTGAACCGAATCATGCAGGCAACACCGGTGGCAAATCGGTGTGGTGGTCCTGGACAGCACCCGCGAGCGGCCAGTTCATCCTGTCCACCGCTGGAAGTGACTTCGACACGCTGCTGGTGATTTACACCGGATCGGTCGTTTCCAGCCTCTCCTCCATTGCTGCCAGTGATGACGCGCAAAGCCAGACGAGAAGCGCTGCATTGGTTTTGACCGCGACTGCCGGGACGACCTACCAGATTGCCGTGGACGGCTACAACGGCGATGCCGGAAATGTCCGTTTGGTCCTCAGACCAGCCGTGCCGTTGGCATTTGCCCATCCCACCAAGCCCGCCGGAGGTGCGTTTCAGGCGACGTTTGCCGGTGAACCTGGCATCCGCTTCTTGATTCAAGTTTCCACGAACTTCTCGAGCTGGAGCACGGTGGCTACGGTGGTTGGCCAAGACGGCGTGTTGAACTACTTGGACACCCAGGCCACGAACGCCCCGGCACGATTCTACCGAGCGGTTCGTGAGCCTTGAGAACAGGCTCTCAACTACGGAGTCACGCTCGCAGCGGCTTGACGCTGCGTTGGCCGTCCTCTAAACCACTCGCATAGTTTCACATCACATGAATCCGAACGCTTCCCCCGTCTCCGCCACCCGTCGCGACTTCCTCAAATCCTCCGCTGTCGTCGGCGGGGCGGTCGCCACAGCCGTCCACTTCCCCCATGTCGCCAACGCCGCGGCGGCGGGCGACAAGATCAAGATCGGCTGGGTAGGCTGCGGCGGGCGCGGCACCGGCGCGGCGAACCAGGCGCTCAACGCCGACTCGAACCTCGTCATGTGGTCCATGGGCGACATCTTTCAGGACAAGATTGATTCCGGCCTCGAGTCGCTGAAGAAGGAACAGGCGAAGAATCCTGAAAAGGTCAGCGTGGCGGCCGAGCGGCAGTTCACGGGCCTCGATGCGTTTCAAAAAGTGCTCAACAGCGGCGTGGATGTCGTGCTGCTCACCACTTCGCCCGGCTTCCGTCCGCAGCACATCAAGGCGGCGGTCGAGGCGGGCAAGCACGTCTTCGCCGAGAAGCCGATGGCCGTGGACGGCCCCGGCGTGCGCTCGGTGATGGAGAGCATCAAGCTGGCAAAGCAGAAGAACCTCGCGCTGGTGGACGGCTTCGTCTGGCGCTGGACCACGGCGAATCGCGACGCGTTCGCGAAGATCCACGACGGCGCGGTGGGCGACATCCAGGCCATTTACTCCAGCTATTACACGGGCGCGGTGGACCGTTATCCGAAGTGGAACCGCACGAACACCAAGACCGACCTCGAGTGGCAGATTCGCCGCTGGTATTACTTCACGTGGCTCTCCGGCGACCACGTCGTGGAGCAGGCAGTCCACTCGATTGACAAGCTGATGTGGGCGATGAAGGACAAGCCGCCTGAGAGCGTGATCTGCACTGGCGGACGCCAGGTGCGCGCCGGCGAGGCGGGTGGCGAATACGGAAACATCTACGATCATTTCTCGGCGGAATACAAATGGGAGAACGGCGTGAAGGGCTACCACTTCACCCGCCAGTTCGACCGCTGCCACGGCGAGGTCACGGAACGCGTCTATGGCACGAAGGGTGTCTATGAAGGCGAGAGCGGCAGCAAGCGCCACGTCATCACGGGTGAGAACCGCTGGCGCTGGAACGGCGACAAGACCCAGAACGGCTACCAGACCGAGCACGACGAGATGTATGCCAGCATCCGCGCTGGCAAGCCACTCAACACCGGCGACCGATTCATCAAGACCACGCTCTGCGCAATCATGGCGCGCATGGCCGCCTACACAGGCAAGGAAATCACCTGGGAGATGGCGCTCAACTCGAAGGAAGACCTCTTCCCGAAGGACATCAAGTGGGACATGAAGCTCCCCGTCGCGCCCGTCGCGCGGCCCGGGCAGACGCCGTTCAGTTGAGCGGGGGCAGTGAGCGGCGGGGACCGGCTTTTCAACACACACGGACGCCGCGCGCCCGCGCTCGTCGGTAGGAGCAGGATTAAGATTAAGATTAGGATTACGAGCGGAGCGTGGACCGAACGCCTTCCTCATGCTCCTAATCCTGCTCCATTCCTCATGTCCCCCGCTGAAGCCAACCGCCCCCAACGCCGTCATTACCCCGCTCATGAAATTCACCCTCTTCCCTGCCGCCCTCGGCCTGCTGCTCACCGCCACCCTTTGCCCCGCTGACCACTGGCCGCAGTGGCGCGGCGCAAGCCACGACGCCGTCAGCCACGAGTCCGGCCTGCCCACCGAGTGGAGCGACACGAAGAACGTGCTCTGGAAAACCGCTCTGCCCGGCATGGGTTCCGCCACGCCCGCCGTCTGGGGTGACAAGATTTTCCTAACCAGCGAAGCCGGCAACGACCTCGTGCTGCTTTGTGTCGGCACCGACGGCAAGGAGCTTTGGCAGCGCAAGCTCGGCGAAGGCAGCTCCAAGGCGCGCGGCGGCGAGGGCAACAGCGCGTCCCCCTCGCCCTGCACGGACGGAAAACTCGTCTTCGGCCTTGTGGGAACGGGTGACTTCGCGGCCTTCGATTTCAGCGGCAAGGAAGTCTGGCGGCTCAACTTGCAGGAGCGTTACGGCAAGTTCAGCTACGACTTCGGGATGCACAGCACGCCGGTGCTGCACGAGGGTCGGCTTTATCTCCAGTTCATCCACCCGCGCGCCCAACTCGTCGTCGCGCTCGACGCCGCGACCGGCAAGGAAGTTTGGAAGGTCGACCGCCCCAGCGACGGCAAGGCCGAATGCCTCAACTCCTACGCCACGCCCTGCCTCTGGGTGCGCGGCAAGGACGCCCGCCTCGTCACGCACGGCAACGATTACGCCATCGCGCACAACCTCGCCGACGGCAAAGAAGTCTGGCGCCTCGGCGACCTCAACCCCAAGGACCGCTACAACGCCACGCTGCGCTTCGTCACCTCGCCCGTCGCCGTGGCCGACCTCATTATCATTCCCACGGCGAAGAACGGCGCGGTCGTCGCCGTGTCGCCGGACGCGAGCGGCGTCCTGAGCGTGGGCGGCAAAGGCGAGGCTTGGCGCGTTGCCAGCGGCACGCCGGACGTGCCGTCGCCGGTGGTGTTTGAGGGCCGGGTTTTCCTCTGCCGCGAGAACGGCGTGCTGACCTGCCTCGATGCGAAGACGGGCAAACAATTCTTCTCCGACCGCTTCCACGCGCAGACCTACCGCGCTTCGCCGGTTGTCGCGGGCGGAAGGGTGATTCTCACTGCGAAGGACGGCACCTTCACCGTGGTGAAGCCCGGCGAGACGCTGGACATCGTCGTGAAGAACAAGCTCTCCGACCAGTTCACCGCCTCGCCGGCGATCGCCGGTGGTCGCCTCTACCTGCGCGGCTTCGCGTCCCTCTACGCCATCGGAACAAAGTAGGGCGCTGCTCAATGGAGCGCCAGCTTCCAGCCGGCTTATCGC
Source organism: Verrucomicrobiales bacterium (assembly GCA_005791875.1). Taxonomy (GTDB): domain Bacteria; phylum Verrucomicrobiota; class Verrucomicrobiia; order Limisphaerales; family SXTU01; genus SXTU01. The sequence goes on along the minus strand of SXTU01000289.1, from coordinate 6,729 downwards.
GTGCGACTGTCGCGGGACGGCCGATTGAAACAGTCGGCAACGGCTTGGAAACCCCAAGCGCGCTTCCCACGTCGCCAGCTCTCCCCGGTTGCAGGGTAAGCTGGCTGCAAGCCGGCGCTCCGCGCGTCGTCTTTGTCCGTCTCAATACTTTGGGGCGTCCTCGGTGTCCCCCTGAATAGCCCTTCGCGCCCCCGCCTCTAAAATCTGTCGCCACTGACTCGCTGCAATGCCTCGCGCAACCACCAGCATCTTGTTCCGTCGCGCCGTCTCGTTGGGCCTGATCTTGATGGCCTTCGGACTCGGCGAGCGGGGAGCGTTGGCTGCGAGCAAGTCCGTCGCACCGCCATCGCTTCACGAGCGCATTGACGTCCTCATCGAGTCCGAGTTTGCCGGCCCGCTCACGCCGCCAGCCAGCGACGCGGACTTTCTCCGGCGCACTTATCTCGATCTCACCGGTTTGATCCCCAACCCCGACGAGGCGCGGGCGTTCTTCGCTGACGCCGCAACCGACAAGCGCGCCCGACTCGTGGACAAACTGCTCGCCACCCCGCAGCACGCGCGTCATCTCGCGACCTTCTTCGACCTCATGCTCATGGAGCGCCGTCCGCAGAAGCACGTGGATGTCGGCGCGTGGCAGCAATTCCTTTTCAACTCCTGCCTTACGAACAAGCCCTACAATCTCCTCGCGCGCGAAATCCTTGCCGCCGACGGCGCGGACGAGCCGACCCGTGTGGCCGCGCGCTTCCATCTTGATCGCGAGGGCGAGCCGAGCGCGCTGGTCCGCGACACGGGCCGCATCTTCTTCGGCATGGATCTCTCCTGCGCGCAATGCCACGACCACCCGCGCGTCGCCGACTATTTGCAGCGCGACTACCACGGCCTCTTTGCCTTCTTCAACCGCACCTACCTCTTCACGCGCGACAGCGACAAGAAGGCCTTCCTCGCCGAGAAGGCCGAGGGAGACGTGACGTTCAGCTCGGTCTTCACGAAGGAAACCGGGGCGACGCGTCCGCGCCTGCCCGGCGGCCCGCAGCTCACAGAGCCGGCCTTCCCGCGCTTCACGGAATACGCCGTCGCTCCCGACGCGAAGGACAAGAACCTCCGTCCCGTTCCGAAACACAGCCGCCGTGTCGAGCTGGCGAAGGCGGCCACCCAATCCAACAACCGCGCCTTCAACCGCAACATCGTGAACCGGCTCTGGGGCATGATGCTGGGCCGCCCGCTCGTCACGCCAGTGGACGAGCTGAACTCCGCGAACCCCGCCGCGTATCCCGCGCTGCTGGATTTGCTCGCTGCCGAGTTCGCCGCCAGCGGCTACGACACGCGCGAGTTCCTCCGCGAGCTGGCGCTGACGCGCGTTTATGGCCGGAGCTTCGAGCTGCCCGCCAGTGTCGCGTCGCCTCGCGGCCTGGCGACGACTTGGATTCCCATTCTCGAATCACGCGAGCGGCAAGGCACCAACGACATCGCCGCCGCCGCCGCCGAGGTGAAGCAAGTTCAGGAGCGCATCGCCGCGCAGCGAAAGGCGATGCAGCCGGTCGTGGACGAACTCGCGAAGACCAACGCCATCCTCGCCGAGGTTCGCAAGGCCTGCGACCCCGCGATCACCGCTCACCGCGACGCCGAGCGCGAGCTGGGCCGGAAGCGCGACGCGTTGAAGTCCGTTCAGGATGCGCAGAGCAATCTCGGCGAGGCGCTCAATAAACTTCCCGGCGACAAGGAGCTTGTCGCGAGCGTGGACAAGCTCAAGGCGCGCGTCACCGAGTTGAACAAGGAAATCGAAGCTGCCGCGAAGGATATCGCCACGAAGGACACCGCCGCCAAGCCGATGCGCGAGAAGCTCAGTCCCGCCGAGGCCACAACGAAGGGCATTCGCGAGCGCTGGACTGTTGAGGATGGCAAGTTGCTCGAGCTCGATGCGGAGTTGATCGCTGCGACGACGCGCTGGCAGGACGCGAAGACGGCTGCGGCGCACGTGGCCCGGCAGTTGGAGACGGCGCGAGTCATCGCCGAGTGTGACCGATTCAAGCGCGAGGTTGACCAGATGAAGACGATGCTCGCGAAGCGTTCCGGTGCACCCGAGGCCGGCTCTGCCGCCGTCGCGCAGTTCGCCGCGCTTGAGGCCAGGCTCGCCGCTCATACGAAGGCCCTCGTGGAGGCCAGCGACAAGCTCACGGCCATCCTGGAAAAATCCTTCGCTGTCGGCGCGTTTGCCGCGCTCACGCCGGAGCAGCTCGCGTGGAGCATGATGCGCGCGGCGGGAGTGGTCGGCGCGCACGAGCTTGTGGGCGCTGCGGAGTTCGATAAGAAGTCGCCGCCGACGGACGCGAACAAGACCGACCCCGCGCGTCGCGCCGACCGCGCGAAGGCTGCCGAGCAATACACGTGGGATAAGCTCAAGGCCGGCGCGGCGGGCTTCGCGCCGTTGTTCGGTGCGGGCGCAGGCGAGCCACAGGATGCCTTCTTCGCGTCCGCCGACCAGGCGCTCTTCCTCAACAACGGCAGCATGGTGCGGAGCTGGCTTGCGCCGAGTGCCGAGAATCTCACCGCGCGTCTCGGCAAGCTCACCGACGCGCGCGCGCTGGCGGAGGAGCTTTACCTGAGCGTGCTCACGCGGCTGCCCACCGATGGCGAGACCGCCGCCATCCAGAAGCAGCTCGCCGCGCGTGAGAAGGAGAAGCCCGCCGTCATGCAAGACCTCGCGTGGGGCCTGCTCACCTCGGCTGAGTTCCGCTTCAAGCACTGAGCGACGCGGTGAGGCCGCCATTGCTGGACCACAGAGACACGATGAACACAGAGAAGGCCGGGACCTCGGGAGCGATTGGGGTTCAGAGCTTCCGCCCCGTCAGCCGCTCATACGCCTCGAGATACTTCGCCTGCGTGCGGGCCACGATCACGGGCGGCAGGGACGGCGCGGGCGGCTGCTTGTTCCACTTGAGCGTCTCCAGATAGTCGCGCACGAACTGCGTGTCGAAACTGGGCTGCGCCTTGCCCGGCGCGTAATCCGCCGCCGGCCAGAAGCGCGACGAGTCCGGCGTGAGCACCTCGTCAATCAGCAGCAGCTCGCCGTTGAACAGGCCGAACTCGAACTTCGTGTCCGCGATGATGATGCCCCGCTGCCGCGCGTAGTCCCGGGCGAAGTTGTAGAGGCGCAGGCTCAGGTCGCACGCTTTCTCGGCGATGTCCGCGCCCACCAGCTTCGCAGCAGTCTCGAACGGGATGTTCTCATCGTGCCCCGTCTCCGCCTTCGTCGCGGGCGTGAAGATCGGCTCGGGCAGCTCGGAGCATTCCTGCAAACCCGCCGGCAACTGGATGCCGCAAACCGTCTGGCTCTGCTGGTATTCCTTCCAGCCCGACCCGGCGAGGTAGCCGCGCACGACGCACTCGATGACCAGCGGCGTGGCCTTCTTCACGATCATGCTGCGACGCGCGAGCTGCACGGAGTGATGACCGGGGGGCAGCGGATCGTTCGCGTGGGAGAGTCGGTGGTTCGGGACGATGGACTCGGTCTGGTCGAACCAGAAGTGGGAGATCTGCGTGAGCACCTCGCCCTTGCGCGGGATGCCGTTGGGCATGATGCAGTCGAAGGCCGAGATGCGGTCGGTGGCGACGAAGAGCAGTTTGTCGCCGAGGTCGAAGACTTCGCGGACCTTGCCGCTCTTGACCTTGCGGACACCGGGGAGATCAATGTGGAGCAGCGGCTCGTCGTTCATGGCGCGCGATGATGGGCGAAGGCTGGGGCCGTTCAAACCAAAAGACACGCTAGCAAGAGCCTCAACTCGGAAGGGAAAGAGCGGATCGGCAGCCAGCTTCAGGATCGCCCCGGATGTCGCAAGCCCATGCTACTTCTCCGCCCGCTTGCGGAAGATGATGATGTGCTGGCGCGGCAGGGTGCGGATGGTCTCGACGTGTTCCAATGGCTGCGCGGTCATCTCCTTCTTCACCTGCGCCTCGCTCATCTTGTGCAGCGGCTTGATGGGCACGTCCGGGTCTTCGCCGCGATACTCCACAAACACGACGCGTCCGCCGGGCTTCAGGCGCTTGCAGATGGCGTCCATCATCTCCCACGGGTGGTCGAACTCGTGATACACATCCACCATGATGACGAGGTCCACGGGCTTGGGGAGCTTCGGATCGGTGATGGTGCCGAGCACGCCGAGGACATTCGTCACGCCGCGCTCCTTCATCTTCACGGCCAGGTGGTCGAGCATCTCGGGCTGGATCTCGATGCCATAGACGACGCCTTTCTCCCCGACGGCCTTGGCCATGCGCCAACTGAAGTAGCCCGTGCCGCAGCCGAGGTCGGCGACGACGTCGCCGGGCTTGAGCGCGAGCGCCTTCATCAAGAGGTCGGGCCGCTCCTCCTCGTCGCGCTCCGGGCGGTCGAGCCACGGCGCGGCAAGGTGCGTCATGTAGTGGGCGATCTCGCGCCCAAAGTAATACTTACCGAGGCCGTCGCGTGTCTTGACGCCGGTCTGGTAGCGCGAGGCGGGCGGGGCCTTGTCCTGCGCGACGCTGGTGCAAGCTGTGAGCGCGACGGACGCGGCGGCGAGGAGTGGGACAAGTCGTGCGATGGGAAACGGGAGTTGCATGGGCGAACCTTCCGAGTGGGTCAAACAGTTGGCAAGGGCAATCAGGCGTGTCACCGATGCCAGTGCGATGAGGAGAAAGCGCTGACATGGCCGCACCCGCTCACCTATGTTGATCGCCAAAAGCCAATTGCTCCGACCATGTCAACGTCATCGCGCCAGATTCACCGCGCTTCTGCGTTCACCTTGATCGAACTGCTCGTCGTGATCGCGATCATCGCCATCCTGGCGGGCATGCTCCTGCCGGCGCTGTCGAAGGCGAAGAGCAAGGGCAAGGGCATCCAATGCCTGAACAGCAACCGCCAGGTAGCCATCGCCCAGAAGCTCTACATTGGTGACCATGACGGCGTGTTCGTTTTCCTGTGGCGCATTCCACGCGACCCCGCCGAATCGGGCGAGCCGACTTTGGCCAACAGTCTGGTGCCCAACCCCGACGCCATTTGGTGGCCGGACAAGCTCTCTCGCTACATCCCCGGCAGCGCTCAGGCGTTCAGTTGTCCGGCACTGCTCTTGCCCGCCCTTCAAGCGGCGGGCGGAGCGGCCAGCGCCAACAAGATGGGTATCGCAATGAGCTTCCCTGAATTCGCCGTCACTGTGACGTCAACGGCCATGAACAAGATCCGCGAGGTCCAAGTGGCCAAGCCTGCCGGTTCGATATTCCTTTCCGACTCCGCCCAAGTCAGCAACCCAACCGAGACGAATCCCGACCTGTGGAAAGAGATCGAGGGCCGCGCTTCCGTCTATCTGCGCACCCCCACGAGCAGCTCCTTCCTCGCCGCCGAGCCGACGCGCCTTGTAGCGCGCCACAACCAGCGGGCACCGTGCGGCTTCGTGGATGGCCACGCGGAAGCCATGCGGCCCAGCGAGACCGGCATGCAGTTTCCCAATGGCGATCCGCGCGCGCTCTGGGACAAGCAGTAGCCGGATGGCAAACATTCCAGACTAACGCCCTGTCCGCAGCCTGTTCTCATGACTTCACGCACTCTCCTTGGCCTCAGCTTGCTAACCGCGTGCAAACGCAAGCCGGTGAGCGAGCCGGCTGCCCTCCCCGCGCCGCTGCCCTCCGCCGCGACCACACCGGAACAGGCGGTGGCGGAGATCAACCGGAGTCTGGAGCTGTGGACCTTCCAACGCAACCAACCGCCCAAGGACTTGAACGAACTGGTGACCGCTGGGTATTTGCAACGGTTGCCGACTGCGCCCGCTGGGAAAAAGTTCGCGTTCGACCCGGCGAAGATGCGGGTGCAACTGGTCGCGGAGTGAGGCCGCTTCCCGGTCGGCGTCACACCGGCATCTGCAAACCCACCTTGTCGGCCACCTGCGCCACGTCTTTGTCACCGCGACCGGAGAGGTTCACGATGATGAGGGCGTCCTTGCCGAGCTTCGGGGCGCGATCCATGCAGGCGGCGAAGGCGTGGGCACATTCCAACGCGGGGATGATGCCTTCCAGCCGCGCGAGTTTCATGAACGCGGCGAGCGCTTGGTCATCCGTGGCGTAGCTGTATTCCACGCGGCCCTCGTCGCGCAGCCACGCGTGCTCGGGGCCGACGGCGGCGTAGTCGAGGCCGGCGCTGACGCTGTGGGTGGATTGAATCTGGCCGAACTCGTCCTGAAGGATGTAGCTGCGCGTGCCTTGCAGCACGCCGAGCGAGCCGCCTTGAAAACGCGCCGCATGTTGCTCCGGCAGAATCCCGCGCCCGCCTGCCTCGACGCCGAGCATCTTCACGGACTTGTCTTCGAGGAAGGGATAGAAAAGCCCGATGGCGTTCGAGCCGCCGCCGACACACGCGATGAGCAGGTCGGGCAGCCGCTTCTCCTGTTCCAGAATCTGCCGCCGCGCCTCGTCGCCGATGATGCGCTGGAAGTTGCGAACCATCACCGGATACGGATGGGCACCGTAGGCGGTGCCAAGGATGTAGTGCGTGCTGCGCACGTTCGTGACCCAGTCGCGCATCGCCTCGTTCACGGCTTCCTTGAGCGTCTGCTGGCCGGCTTTCACAGACACGACCTCCGCGCCCAGCATCTTCATGCGGAAGACGTTCAGCTTCTGCCGCTCGCAATCCACCGCGCCCATGTAGATCACGCAGCTCATCCCGAACATCGCGGCCACCGTGGCCGTGGCGACGCCGTGCTGGCCCGC
>SXTU01000288.1 GCA_005791875.1 Verrucomicrobiales bacterium | reverse complement strand
TAGCGCCGGGGCGAGTCCCAATCGAGCACGACCACATGCGTCATGTCATTGGCGTCCGACTCAACCAGCAGCAGGAAGTTGTAGTCCTGGGTCGCCTTGTTCCCGTGCCGGGCGAGGACGCATTCCGCCAGCGTGAGGCCAGCGTGGTAGATGGCGCGGAACTTCCGCTGGATGAGCAGCGCCACTTCGCCGTCGTTCTCCTCATCGGGGATGACGGACTCCGTCGTGGGGCGAAGCAGTCCCAGCACGGCGGAGAGCGCGGCGTCGGTGAACGTCGCGTCCTTTGGCAGTGGATAACCGCACCGCTGGGCGCACACGGCGTCCACGGCACAGCGTTGTTCGGCGTTCAACGCGTCCCACTGCGCGACGGTGAACGGATAGTTGGTAGGCATGATTGGGTAAAGTGTGAGAGCCGGGCACCACGAGGATGCCCGGCTCTCAGGGTTGGGTTGTTGGGGTTGGGCCACAAGCCGGCGCAGAGAATCGCAAAGAGGATCGCCCTTTGCGCCTTCTGTGCCTTTTCGTGGCTAATCTTCGCGGTTCATCCGTGGCGGCGGCACTCGTTGAAGTAGCTGCACATCGAGCACTGCATGCCGGGTGAGGGAACAAAATCCTCCCGGTCCAGTCCCGCCACGTAACTCTCCATCTGGCGGAAGAGCCGCGCCTGTTGCTGCTGCGTCATCGGCCCCTGCTGGGTGACGATGAGCTTCGGCGTTTTGGATTTGACCAGTTGATGCAGGTCACGGCCGCTTTCGACCTTGCCGGTGGTGGCCCGGTAGAGCATCGCGTAGCTGGTGAGCTGGATCTCATTGGTGTGGATGGCCTTCTCCTCGCTCGGCGTCTGGCCGAGGGTTTTGAAGTCCACGATGCGCCCACCGGCGCGCACGAGGTCAATGATGCCGATGAGCCTGGGCAATCCGTGCCGGGCGAGGTCGGCTTCCACGCTGACTTCGACGCCTTCCGCCATTTCGTTGGGCGGGATGGGCGTGTTTTTCAGGTAGAAGTCCACCAGCGACCAGGCGGTTTGCTTCTCGCCCGGTTCTTCGCCGTCATCCCAGCGGACCTGCTCCTTGGCCTGGTCGGCCTGCCAGAGCGTGTCGAACTGCTGTTGGAGCTGCTCGACGGTGATGGTCTGCCGCCGCCAGCGGGCGCGGTTCCAGAGTTTCAGAACTCCGTGGACGGAATGGCCGACATACAATGCGCCGGTCCGGGGCTTGGCGATTCCGAGGACGTAGCGGAATAAGAACTTCAACCGGCAGGACAGCCAGGTATTGAGGCGCGATGCCGACAAGGTCTGGCGAAGTTCCGCGATGGACTTGGGTTTGGCACCCGCGAGGGGTTCAACGGTGGCGATCATCGGATGGCGTAGCCTGAGCGTTGCGATTGCTGGCCGTTGCCTGTGCGCTGGCGGGGATACCGCTCGAACAATTCCTCGATAAACCCGGAGGCTTCGAGCTTGTTGAGCTGCTTCACGCCCTTGCCGAAGCGGTCCATCGCGAGCTGCTCGACCTCGTTCTTGTCGAGGCGGTTGTCGTCCACGATTTTGATGATGAGGTCGCGCTGCTTGGGCGTGCAGGCCCATACGTCGGCCGGAGCCGCGTTCCCGTTGCCGTTGCGCTGGTGCCCGTTGCGGGGCTGGTCGTGACCGTTGGAGTGGCCGTTGCCATTGGCAGGCTTGGCGTCCGGCAGCCAGCCGGCCTGCTTCAGTTCCCGGTCCACAGCGCCTTGCAGCAAGGCGTAGAGCCGGGCGGCTTCGGCAGTGACCTGGGTGGGATCGGTGAGCTCGGAAATCAGCGATAGGCTGAACTGGTGGGAACTGTAGCCGGGCAAGCCGACTTTCTTGGAATAGTTGGATTCGAGTGTGAGGGCCATGTGCGTTGGGGTTTGAGGGTTGTGTTGATGCGCCGGAGGAAGGCCGGCGCGTGGGCAGGAGTGACCGGCGGCTTGGAGGCCATGCCGCTGAGGCCACAAAAGGGATACAGTCCCTTCCAATGGCTTATGACACAGGAGGCGGGGCTGTTGCGGGTGGCCGAAGTCAACGAACAAAATGACCGATTGAGGTCAATTCCCGAAGAATCCGAGCGATTTCTTTCTATACTCCTTTTCTATACTTTCATCCGTTTTATGGTGCCCGGTGGGGTCGAGTGGGGGTAAGCAGAAATTCAGAAACCCTTGATTTCATTGGATGTGGTCAAGTGTGGTCAGGTGTGGAAAACCCCGGAACGATTTAGAATGCGGATGCTCTATCCAACTGAGCTACGAGCGCGAAGGCGGCGTCCGCACTGGGGACCGCCGGTGTCCGAGTGTGCGCGATTCAGTCAGTGGGGCAAGCCGATATGCCAGACGACGAGCGCTGGCGGAAACCACATCGGCGGAAATCCCCGTTGTCATCGCGGCGCGCGGCGGTATGCTCGCTCCCATGCGTTGCCTGACCGGATTGATCGCCGTCCTTCTCGCTTCGACCGCCCTGCTGGCCCACGCGGGCAGCGGCAAGGTGCTCAAGGTGCTGCCCCACTTCCTCGACCAGCAGGGCCGACACGCGCTCTCGCCCAGCCTCTTCGAGCGCGACGCGTATCAGGCGCACTTGCGGAAAACCCCGGCGGAAGTCAGCACGTTGCGCTTCGACGTGAATTGGTCGGCGGGCGGCACACCCGCCAATCTCCGCATCCGTGTCGAGGCGCGCGGTGGCAAGGCAGCGGCGCAGCCGAAGGTGCTTGAGACCACCGTGAAGCCCGGCTGGAGCGGTAGCACGTGGTCGGCTGTGACGTTGGACAAGGATGCTTACCAGCAGCTCGGCGGAGTGGTTGCGTGGCGCGTGACGCTCTGGGACGGCGACCAGATGCTGGCGGAGCAAAAGTCATTTCTCTGGTAGCAGGGCAGGGGAGCGGAGCCGGTTTTGATTTCGAGAGCATGAGCCAAGCGCGTAATCCCATCATCGTCGCCCTCGACGTTCCTCACCTGGAGTCGGCGCTCGCGCTCGTGCAGCAGCTCGCGCCCGTCGTCGGTGCGTTCAAGGTGGGCAAGGAACTCTTCGTCGCGACGGGGCCGGAGATCGTGCGTCGCATCCGCGACACAGGCGCGTCCGTCTTCCTCGATCTCAAGTTCCACGACATTCCCAACACCGTCGCCAAGGCCGTCGAAGCCGCCGTGCGGCTCGACGTGCAGATCCTGACGATCCACACCAGCGGCGGGCTGGCGATGATGCAAGCGGCGCAGAAGTCGGCGGAGGAAGCCGCACTGCGCTCCGGCAAGTCGCAGCCGCTCGTGCTCGGCGTCACGGTCTTGACCAGCCTCAACACGAACGACCTCGATGAAGTTGGCATCCCGCACGACGTGGGCAATCAGGTCGAGCGACTCGCGGGCCTTGGGGCGAAGGCCGGCTTGGGCGGGTTGGTGTGCTCGCCGCTGGAGATTGCCCGACTCCGGCAAATCCTTCCCTCGCACATCCAGCTCGTGACGCCTGGAATCCGTTCCGCCGACAGCAAGTCGGATGATCAGAAGCGCACGCTCACGCCGAAGGAGGCGATGGCCGCGGGCGCGAGCTGGCTGGTCATCGGCCGCCCCATCTGCGCCGCTTCCAACCCGCGCGCGGCTGCGGAGGCGATCCTGTCCTCGCTTTGAGTTTGCGGAGCGCACCTCGACCGACTTGCGCCTTGCAGTTTGAAGTCCGCCCGGTAGTTTCCCGCGCGTGTCAGAACCGCTGAGAAAGAAGAAGCCAGCCAAGGCCGTGATCCTCGGCGTCGGGCTGGATTCCGACGGGCACAAGCGCATCACGACGGGGGACAACTTCGCGCTCGTCGGTGGCTCGAAGGACACGCACGAGCAGATGACCGAGAAGGCCATCAAGATCAACGAGAAGCTCAAGCAGAAGGGCAAGCAGCTCGAAGAAGTCTCGCGCGAGGAGTTCGACGACATCGCGCACTCCGTTGGCCTGCAAAAGCACAATCCGTCGGCGAACTGATCTCCCATGCCCCCGGACAAACATCCTTACCTCTTCCTCCTCGTCTTCTTCGTGATGGCGCTGGGCTTCGCGGTCGGCCCGCTCCTCCTCGCGATGCTGTGGGCGAAAATGTTTTCCCCGGCGAAACCCGGCGAGATGAAGAACGCGACCTACGAGTGCGGCCTGGAATCCAAGGGCGACGCGTGGGTGGCCTTCAAGTCCGAGTATTACCTCTACGGCATCCTGTTCCTCATCTTCGACGTGGAGACGATTTTTCTGCTGCCCTTCTGCGTCGCCTTCACGGGCCTTTCCGTGGGCGCGGTTCTGGCGATGCTCGTCTTCGTGCTGCTGCTGGTCGAGGGACTGGCGTGGGCGTGGGTGAAGGGAGTGCTCACTTGGAAATGATGAAGTATGAACGAAGAACTATGAACCGCCACAAGTCACCCGCCGCCTCCCCCCGTTCATCCTTCATCCTTAATTCTTGATTCATGGACGACGGACTCCGCAACGAACTCAGCAAGCAAGGCGTCGTGGTCGTGAAGCTCGAGGAGCTTTACAACTGGGGCCGCAAGAACTCCGTCTGGCCGCTCTCCTTCGGCCTCGCGTGCTGCGCCATCGAGATGATGGCCGCCAGCATGGCCCGCTACGACCTCGCCCGCTTCGGCGCGGAAGTCTTCCGCCCCTCGCCCCGGCAGGCGGACCTGATGATTGTCGCCGGCACCGTGACCAAGAAGATGGCCCCGCAAGTCGTGCGCCTCTACAACCAGATGCCGGAGCCGAAATACGTCATCGCCATGGGCGCGTGCGCCATCAGCGGCGGCCCCTTCAAGCAGGGCTACAACGTCCTCAAGGGCATAGACAGATACATCCCGGTGGATGTCCACATCCCCGGCTGCCCGCCCCGGCCCGAGGCGCTCATCCACGCCTTCATGACGCTCCAGCGGAAGATTGACGCCCAGAAGCTCACCGGCCCCGACCGCGCGCGCCACCTGAACGCCGACCTCCCCAGCGAATTCCCCGTCCCCCTCTTCGGCGAGCACGACCTCGTGCCCTCGAAGAACCCGAACGTGTGGAGACCGGCGGTGGTTGTCCGCTGAACTTTTCTCCCGTGGAAACTCTTGAGCAAACCCTTGCCCGTGCCGCCGTCGCCGCGCCCGGCGCGCAATTGAGCGTCGTGAAGAACGACAGCCCGTGCGCGCAGCATTCGTTGCTCGTGGATGTCGAGCACGCCTATGCTGTCGCCAAGTTCCTCCGCGATGACCCGCAGCTCCGCCTCGACTATTGCTCGAATGTCACCGGGGTTGATTTCCTCGACGCCGAGCTGTCCGAGAAGGTGAAGGTCAAGAAGGTCGTGGACGGCGTGGAGAAGGAGGTCGAGGAAGTGAAAAAGACCAAGCGCGCCGGCTACCTCGAAGCGGTCTATCACCTCTACTCGATGGCGCTGAAGCACGGGCCGGTCATCCTCCGCCAGCGCACGCCGGGCCGCGCGGACCCGGTGAAGGTCACGTCGCTCACGCCGCTCTGGCGGAGCTGCGAGTTTCAGGAACGCGAGGTGTTCGACCTCTACGGCGTGCTCTTCGATGGTCATCCCGACCTGCGCCGCATCCTCATGTGGGATGGTTTTAAGGATTACCCGATGCGCAAGGACTACGCGGAGCCGGACGATTACGAATACGAGCCGACGCCGCATGATGAAGTGCTGGAGAAGGCGAAGGCGCATCTGCCGAAAGCGGAGGTGAAAGCGTGAGCACGGCTACCGCAACTCCCGTGGACGGCACGCAGTTCATGACGTTCCACGACCTCGCCTACGATGCGGGGAAGACGGACTTCCAACGCAAGGCCGAGGTCATCGGCGTGGGGCGCGAGGGCGAGTTGCTCGAAGTCGCGATGGGGCCGCAGCACCCGTCCACGCACGGCGTCTTCCGCATGGACGTGGTGCTCGACGGCGAGACGGTCGTGAAGCTCAAGCCGGTCTTTGGCTACCTGCACCGGAACCACGAGAAGATCGCCGAGAACACAAGCTACCTTGGCTCGATGCCTTACACGGACCGGCTAGATTACTTCTGCTCACTCACGAACAACTGGGCTTACGCGCTGGCGGTCGAGAAGCTCGCCGGGCTGCAAGTGCCCGAGCGCGCGGAATACATTCGCCTCATCACCGCCGAGCTGACGCGCGTGCTGAATCACACTTGTCTCGCGGGCTTTCTGCTTCAGGACATGGGCGCGCTGGGCACGCCGCTGATGTATGCGTTCCGCGAGCGCGAGAAGATTCTCGACTTGTTCGAGTCGCTCACGGGCGCGCGGATGATGTGTAATTACATGAGGTTTGGCGGCTGCCGGTGCGACTTGCCGGCGGGCTGGCTGGCCGAAGCGAGGAAAGTTGTGGCCGAGTATCCGAAGTTTCTGGATGAGTTCGATGCCCTTCTCTCCGGCAACGAAATCCTCATGGCCCGCACGCAGGGCGTGGGCAAGTTGTCAGCGGAACTCGCCATCAACGCCGGCATCACCGGCCCGATGCTGCGTGCCAGCGGCGTGGACTATGACCTCCGCAAGGTGGACAACTACGGCATCTACAGCCGCTATCCGTTCCGCGTCCCGCTCGGCGACCACGGCGATGTTTACGACCGCTACATGATTCGGATGCTGGAGATGCGCGAGTCGCTGAAGATTCTGGAGCCGGCGCTCAAGGACATTCCCGAGGGTCCGGTGGTGGACCCGAAGGCGAAGTTGCGCGGCTTCCGTCCGAAGCCCGGCGAGGCTTACGGTCGCATCGAGACGCCGAAGGGGGAGCTGGGCTTCTACCTCATCAGTGACGGCAGCCCGAACCCGTATCGCTACCGTGTCCGCCCGCCGAGCCTCATCAACCTGACCATCCTCGAAGACATGTGCCTCGGGCAGACCGTGGCGGATGCGGTCATCACGCTGGGGAGCGTGGATATCGTGCTGGGCGAGGTTGACCGCTGAAATCTTGCATCCACCGGCGCGAATCTTAAAACTCACTTAAATGCTCGGCACCGGAATACTCAAAGGCATGGTGGAGACCGCGAAAAACTTCGCCGGCAGCTACCACGACCCGGAGCGCCTCACGACCGTCGAGTATCCCGAGCAACGCATCGCCTCGAAGGAGAACGCGCGGCAGTTCCCCTTCCTCGTCCACGACACCGAGGACCCGATGCAGGGCCTGCGGTGCGTGGCCTGCCAGATTTGTGAGAAGGAATGCCCGCCGCAGTGCATCTACATCGTCAAGAGCAAGGACAAGCGCGCCGACTACAAGGGCCAGATGCAGCTTTACCCGGTGACCTTCGACATTGACCTGTCGGTCTGCATGAGCTGCCAGATTTGCGTCGAGGTCTGCCCCTTCGAGGCCATCAAGATGGACACGGAGTTCGAGCTGTCGAACACCGACCGCTTCGGTGGGTTGCTCGTCAACAAACACCAACTCGCCAAGTCGAACGAGCACTACCGCAAGATTCACCCGACGGAGGCCGCCGTGTCCGATGACGCCCTCGCCATCGAAGTGGCGAAGGCGAAAGCCAAGGCGAAGGCCGACGTGGAAGCCAAAGCCAAGGCCGCTGCTGACGCGAAAGCCAAGGCGGAAGCCGCTGCTGCCGCTGCTCCTGTCGGTGTGGCTGCGACGGCCCCCGTGCCGAAACCCTCTGCCCCCGCTGCGGCCCCGGCGGCTGCGCCCGCCGCATAGTCATGGCCGAGCTGTTCGCCAAACTCGACCAATTCCCCGTCACGCTCAAAGCGTGGCTCATGAACTTGCTGCAAGGGTTCCTGCCCGAATGGACGTTGCCACTCGTCTCGGCGGCAATCTCCATCACGCCCATTCTCGCCGTTTTCCCTCTCATGTTCGCGCTCACGACCGTCATCGAGCGCAAGGGCCTGGGCCGGATCCAAAACCGCATCGGGCCGAACCGCGTGGGCATCCCGCTCACGAACATCCGCCTCTTCGGCTTCGGCCAGTTCATTGCCGACGGCATCAAGTCGCTCATCAAGGAGGACGTCGTCCCGCGCGCGGCGGACAAGGTCGTCCACTTCCTCGCGCCCATCGCGCTGCTCATTCCGGTGCTGCTGACTTACTCGGTGCTGCCGTTCGGTAAAAACATGGTTCCGCTCGACCTGCCGCAGACGGGCCTGCTGTTCTTCTTCGCCGTTGGCGCGAGCACGGAACTCAGCGTGTTCATGGCCGGCTGGTCGAGCCGCAACAAGTATTCCCTCCTCGGCGCGATGCGGGCCGTCGCGCAGATGGTCTCCTACGAAATCCCGCTCATCCTTTCGTCACTGACGGTGGTGATGATTACCGGGACGCTCTCGCTGACGGCGATTGTCGAGAGCCAGGCCACGGTCCACTTCGGCTTCCTGCACAACTGGCACCTCTTCACCCCGTGGGGCCTCGTCGGCTTCTTCCTGTTCCTCACCGCCGCCGCCGCCGAGGCGAACCGCACGCCGTTTGACCTGCCCGAAGCCGAGTCGGAAATCATTGCCGGCTACTTCACGGAATACTCCGGCTTTAAGTTCGCCATCTTCTTCCTCGCGGAATACCTCGGCCTCTTCGCCATGTGCGGGCTGGGCATCACGCTCTTCCTCGGCGGCTGGCTGCCGCCGGTGAACATCGCGCCGTTCACTTGGATTCCTTCGTGGTGCTGGTTCCTCGGCAAGCTCTCCGCGCTCATCGTCCTCTTCATCTGGCTACGCGGCACGCTGCCCCGCCTGCGCACTGACCAGCTCATGGGCTTCGCGTGGAAATTCCTGCTGCCGATGACGCTCATCAACCTTGTCGTCGCCGCGCTGTGGCACCTGCTGGCCAACAACATTCCACTCGTCGCCCGCTGGCCCCTGGGCTTCGCCATGTTGGCCGTGCCCTACTGGCTCCTCGGCCGCAGCTTCGAAGCCAAGTTCACCAAACGCGAATACCGGTTCGCCAACTAATTACTGAGCCCTAATCACTTTGACCCTCCCCTTCGCCATCATCGCAGGACTCACGGTCGGCAGCGCCATCGCGGCGATGTCGCTGCGGAACTTGGTGCATTGCGCGTTGAGCCTCGTGCTGACCTTCGCCGGGTTGGCCGGGCTTTACCTCCAGCTCAACGCCGAGTTTGTCGGCTTCACGCAAATCCTCGTCTATGTCGGCGCGGTCTCGATTCTCATCGTCTTCGCCATCCTGCTCACGCGCAGCACGGAACCGAAGGACGAGCCGACGACCGTCACGCCGTGGGTCGGCATCTCGGTGGCAGTCGGCGCATTCCTCACGATGGCCCTCGCCGTCCTCGCCAGTCCCGTCGGCAAGCGCATCGCAGCACCAGCACCTGAAGTCTCCGTCAAGACCCTCGGCCAAAAGCTGATGACCGATTACGTCCTCCCGCTGGAGGTCATGGCCCTGCTGCTCACCGCCGCCATGCTCGGCGCAGTCATCATCGCGATGAAGGACAAGGAGGGTTCTCGATGACCCCGCTCTCCGGCTACCTCCTCGTCTCCGCGCTGCTCTTCTGCATCGGCCTCGCCGGCGCGCTCACGCGGCGCAACGCCATCATGGTGCTGATCGGCATCGAGTTGATGCTCAACGCGGCGAACCTGAACTTTATCGCCTTCTGGCGCTTCAGCGAACACCCGGAGACGCAGACCGGCCTGATGTTCGCGCTCTTTAGCATCGCCATCGCCGCCGCCGAAGCCGCCGTCGGCCTAGCCCTTAGCATTACGATTTACCGTCACTTCCGCACCGCGAACGTGGACAAGGTGAAGGACATGAAGGGATGAGTTGGATTCTCCAAAACCTCTGGCTCATCCCCGTGCTGCCGCTGCTGGCGGCGGGCATCAGCGCGTTGCTGAAGCGGCCGAACCGCTCGCTCGCGGCGGGGCTGGCCATCGGCTCGATGGGCGCGTCCTTCCTGCTGTCCTGCGCGGCGTTCGTCGAGACGCTCGGCAAGCACGGCGCGGCTTCGCGGCAGGTCTTCAACTTCGACTGGTTCGCGCTCGGCGACACCGTGGTCCGCCTCGGCTGGGTGCTGGACCCGCTCACGGCGGCGATGGTGGTGATGATTACCTTCGTTGGTTCGCTCATCTTCATCTTCAGCGTCGGCTACATGAGCCACGACGAGAACTTCACGCGGTTCTTCTGCTTCCTCTCGCTCTTCGCCGCCGCGATGCTCGGCCTCATCATCGCGAACAACCTGCTGCTGCTCTTCATGTGCTGGGAGCTGGTGGGCCTCGCAAGTTATCTCCTCATCGGTTTCTGGTTTCACAAGCCCAGCGCGGCGGCGGCGGCCAAGAAGGCCTTCATCACCACGCGCATCGGCGACGTGTTTTTCTTCCTCGGCATCGTGTGGCTCTACTCCGAGACGGGCACGCTGCTCTTTTACGACTCCGGTCGCGGCTGCCTCGAACAGGACGCGCTGGCCAAGATGGTCGCGCACACGACCATCGGCGGACTCGCCGCCAGCTCGGCGATTGGCCTGCTGCTCTTCTGTGGCGCGATTGGCAAGTCCGGCCAGCTCCCGCTGCACGTCTGGCTGCCGGACGCGATGGAAGGCCCCACGCCCGTCAGCGCGCTGATTCATGCGGCCACGATGGTCGCTGCCGGTGTCTTCATGCTCTGCCGCATCTTCTTCATCCTCGATATTCCCGGCTCGCACGCGCTGGAAATCATCGCGTGGATTGGCGGCTTCACCGCGCTGCTCGCCGCGCTGATGGCGCTCCAGCAAAACGACATCAAGCGCATCCTCGCCTACTCCACGCTCTCGCAGCTTGGCTACATGGTGATGGCCGTGGGCCTGCACGCGCCCGGCCCGGCGATGTTTCACCTCACCACGCACGCGGCCTTCAAGGCGCTGCTCTTCCTCGGGGCCGGCTCGGTCATCTACGCCTGCCACCACGAGCAAAACATCTGGAAGATGGGCGGCCTGCGCGAAGCCATGCCGCGCACGTGGTGGACGTTCCGCTGGGGCACGCTCGCGCTCTGCGGCGTGTGGCCCTTCGCCGGCTTCTTCAGCAAGGACGCCATCCTCGCCGCCGCGCTGGAGCACAAAAACATTCCCCTCTTCGTCCTGGGCGTGTTCGTCGCGGGCCTGACGACCTTCTACATGAGCCGCCTCGTGTTGGTCGCCTTCTGCGGCAACGCCCGCAGCGAGGAAGCCAGCCACGCGCACGAATCGCCCGGCGTGATGACTTGGCCGCTCGTCGTGCTCGCCGTGCCGACGCTGCTAGCCGGAGCCATCGGCCTCGACGCCTACATCGCGAAGGCCCTGCCCAGCGAACACCCGCCGCTCAACGAAGGCTTCTGGCAGAACCTGTTCACCCCGTTCAACCACAACATCCTCGCCGCCGGCTTCGGCCTGCTCGCCGTCGTCGCTGGCTACAAGCTCGCCCGCGCGCTCTATGTGAACGCCGACCGCGACTCGCTCCCCGAGAAAATCGGCGTGCTGGCGAAGCTGGCCCGCGACCGCTTCTACTTCGATGAGCTTTACGAGTGGTTCATCTCCGTGACGCAGGAGACGCTCGCGAAGGTCGCGGACTGGTTCGACCGCTGGATTGTCGCCGGCTTCCTCGTGCGCGGCACGCACGGCACGACCGAGCTGGTGGGCCGTGCCCTGCGCCTCGTGCAGACCGGCAGCCTGCAAACCTACGCCTTCCTCTTCGCCGCCGGCGTCGTGCTGGTGCTGGCGTGGCAACTCCTCGGGAAAGGAGGCGGGCACTGATGAAAACGCGATTGATGCCGTTGGAAGTGATGCCGCTCTTCCCCCTCATCCCGGCCCTCTCCCTCCGGGAGAGGGAGCGACGCACTCCGCTTCCTGCCGATAGGGACGCCGCTGCTTTTCGAGCGCTGACTGACTTTCTCCCTCTCCCAGCGGGAGAGGGCCGGGGTGAGGGAGAACGGCGCGTAGTTCAACCGCCCCGCTCCCTCGCGCCGATGGCTTTCGCCGCCGCCTTCTGACCATGTCCCTGCTCTCCTCCATCTTCCTCCTTCCGCTGCTGGCCGCGCTCGTGGTCCTGTGCATCCCGCGCAACTACAAGTTCGTCATCCGCCTCGTCACGCTCGGCGCGACCTTCGCCTCCATGCTGCTGGCGCTCGCGCTGTTCGCCAAATACAACGCGGCTCCGGTCGAAAACGGCTTCAAGTTCGTCGAGCGGCACGCGTGGGTGAGCGTCTCCGCCCTCAAGCTAGACATCGGCTGGCACCTTGGCGTGGACGGCATCAACCTCGGCCTCATCGTGATGGGGGCCATCGTGGCCTTCGCCGCCGCGTGCGTGTCGCGCGAAATCAAGCGGCTGGAGAAGGAGTATTACACCCTGCTGCTCGTGATGACCGGCGGCATCCTCGGCGCGTTCGCGTCGCTGAACCTCTTCTTCTTCTACTTCTTCCACGAACTCGCGCTGGTGCCGACCTTCATCATGATTGGCGTCTGGGGCCACGGCGAAAACCGCAACTACGCCACCTTCAAAATCACGATTTACCTCAGCCTCGGCGCGCTCATCGCGCTGGCCGGCCTCATCGCGCTCTACATTCAGTCCGGCGCGAACACCTTCGACATCGTCGAGCTGACCAAGGCCGTGAAGGCCCGCCCGCTGCCGCTCGCGGCGCAGTCGCTCATCTTCCCCCTGCTGCTGTTCGGCTTCGGCATCCTCGTCTCGCTCTGGCCGTTCCACACCTGGGCGCCGCTCGGCTACGGCTCCGCGCCGACCGCCACCGCGATGCTCCACGCGGGCGTGCTGAAGAAGTTCGGCCTTTACGGCCTGCTGCGCGTCGGCATTCCGCTCATGCCGGACGGCGCGGCGGCGTGGCTAGAAATCCTCGCCTTTCTCTGCCTCGGTAACATCGTTTACTGCGGTCTCGTCGCGATGCGGCAGAAGGATTTGAACCTGCTCATCGGCAACTCCAGCGTCGCGCACATGGGCTTCATCTTCCTCGGCATCGCCAGCCTGAACCTCGTTGGCGTGACCGGCGCGGTCGTGGTGATGGTCGCGCACGGCTTCCTCGCGGCACTGACGTTCGGCCTGAGCGGCGCGCTGCGGGCGCAGACCGGGACGTTGGAGATGGAGAAGCTCGGCGGCCTGCTGCGGCAAATCCCCTTCCTCGGCGCGGCGGTCGTGATGGCGATGCTCGCGGGCTGCGGCCTGCCGGGCTTCGCGAACTTCGTCGGCGAGGCGATGGTGCTCTTCGGCTCGTGGCGCGCCTTCCCGCTCGTGACCACGCTCGCGACGTGGGGTGCGCTCATCATCGGCGCGGTCTATATGCTCCGCGCGGTGCGCAACATTCTGCACGGCCCGGAGAAGCCCGAGTGGGCCGCCCTGAAGGACGCTAGCGCGTGGGCCAAGGTGCCCTTCGTCCTCCTGCTCGCCGCGCTGCTCCTGCTCGGCGTCTGGCCGCGCCTGCTGACTGACAAGATTCAACCCAGCGCCGCCGCCATCATCGCGATGGCCGAGACCAAGACCGCCGACAAAGCCGCCCGCCCCGGCGAGTTGAAGAAAGCCGCCGGCGAGGCCAAGCAACGCGCGGTGCAGCCGCGATAACTTTGACCGCTGAATGAACGCCTCTCTCATTGTCCTCGAACTCGCCGTGGTGCTCCTCGGCTTGGTCGTCCTAGTGCAGGACTGGTTCACGCCGGCCAAGGACCGCCGCACGCTCGGCTACGGCGCGGTGCTCGGTGTCGCGGTCATGCTGCTCTACAGCTTCTTCGCCTTCGACGGCACGGAGACGCTCTACGCCTTCGGCAACGCCTACGTCATGGACGGCCTCGCGCTCTGGTTCAAGCGCTTCTTCCTCCTCGCGGCGCTGCTGGTGCTCATCATGGCCACCGAGTTCAGCGAACGCTTCGATGCCGGGCAGTCCGAGTTCTTCGCGCTCATCCTGTTCGCGCTGGCTGGCATGATGTTCGCCGCGTCGGCCAACGACTTCATACTGCTCTTCGTCGCGCTGGAGCTGATAACCGTCACCTTTTACGTGCTCGTGAGCTTCCTGCGCCGCCGCGTTGAATCGCTCGAAGCCGGCGTGAAGTATCTCATCCTCGGCGCGCTCTCCTCCGGCTTCCTCGTCTATGGTATTGCGCTCATCTTCGGCGCGACGGGCACGATGAACTTCAACGAGCTGGCCGACAAACTCGCGAACAACGCCGCGCTCGGCCACAAGCAGTTGCTCACCGCCGGCATCCTGCTCGTGCTCGTGGGCCTTGGCTTCAAAATGGCCGCCGTGCCATTCCAAATCTGGGCCCCGGACGTGTATCAAGGCTCGCCCACGCCCACCACCGCCTTCCTCTCCGTCGGCTCGAAGGCCGCCGGCGTCGTGCTGCTCATGCGGCTGCTCGGCACCGCGATTCCCGACCTCGCCTTCAATCTGGAAAAACTCCTCATGGCCATGGCCGCCGGGACGATTCTCTACGGCAGCCTCTGCGCCATCCCGCAGCGCAACCTCAAGCGCCTGCTCGGCTACAGCAGCATTGCCAGCGCGGGCTACCTGCTGCTCGGCTTCGCGGTGATGAACAAGGCCGGCTCCTCCGCCGTGCTCTACTACCTCGCCGGCTACCTCTTCACCGTGCTCGCCGCGTTCACCGTCATCGCCATCGTCGTGCAGGAAGCAGGCGCGGAAGACATCTCCTCACTCTCCGGCCTCGCCCAGCGCTCGCCCCTCCTCGCCACTTCGCTGACCCTCGCGATGGTTTCGCTCGCCGGCATCCCGCCGCTCGCGGGCTTCTTCGGGAAATTTCTCCTGCTCAAAGCGGTCATCGCTGAAGGCGTCCGCTGGCACGCCTACTACTGGCTCTTCGCCGTGGCCGTCGTGGGCGTGCTCATCTCGCTCTACTACTACTTCAACGTGGTGAAGGCCATTTACTGGAGCAAAGGCGGGACCGACCTGACGCCCATCCCTGTCTCGCTCCCGACCAAGTTCGCGCTCCTCGTCTGCATCGCCGGAATGTTCTGGCTCGGCCTGAACCCCGACGGTGCGCTGGGACTGGCGGTGGAGGCGGTGAAGTCACTGCGGTTGGCGTAATACTGATAGGAAATTGCTTTCTGGGCGCTGCGCGGTTTAAGACGCCGTGCAGGTCCTCGAAGCCCACCCGTGGCCCGGCAATGTGCGCGAGCTAGAAAATACCATCCAGCGCGCCGTCGTCCTCGCCAGCGGCGACCTCGTCCTAGCCAAAGACCTACCCGTCGGCGCATCCGCGCCCGACACCCCAACCGGAGCCGGCGGCGTGGCGACCACGGAGCAAGCGATCGACATCCTGCTCAATGCCGCGCAAGCCGACCCGAGCGTGCAACTGCTTCCGTGGCTCGAGCGCGAATTTACCCTCCACGCGATGAAGGCCACGCGCGGCAACCAGCTCCGCGCCGCGAAACTCCTCGGCATGACCCGCGCCACCCTGCGGAAGCGGCTGGAAAGATTCGGCATCACCAAGGAACTGACCATCTCCTGACCCCTCCCTTTCCCCGCGGGGGGAAAGCGTGGCTGGACCCGGCATCGCACCGCTGGATCTTGTCCTGGCGTCGCGCGAGTTCGAGATTCGCCACGATCTCGCGTTGTCTGCTAGGAATTTGCTTTCGGGCCCGCCGCTCCCGAAACGGTCAGAATGCGGACGGGCGTCGGGGAGTGAGGGGGTTTGGCGAGATTCTGGTGTTGAGGACGGGAAAGATGGAGGGGAGTCGGCGGGGCAAGGCAGACGGTTGAGACGGATTTGGCCGCCGGCCGCGGGCTGGCGCCGGCTTTCGATCAGCGGGGGTGGCGCCGAGAGCGAGATTACGGGATCTCGGGAAAAGTCACCTCTGCCAGACCAATCCCTCGTTCCCCCGCCACCGCGTAAAACAGATACGTCCTGCCCTCTTCGTGGTAGATGAACGGGTCCCGCAACGCACGGGCCGCCCCCGTTTCTCCGGCAATGGCCGCGCTGTTCTTGATCACCTTCCCGCCCTCCGATTTCGTGATTGGGAGGTTTGCCCCCTCGTATTCCATCTCCGGAACCATCACCCGAATGGGCGTCGCCGCCCTCCAGGTCTTCGGATCATCACTCAGGGCAATCTGCGTCATCATGATTGCTTCCGGCGCATCGCCCGTCCGCGTGTAGAAGATCGTCAGCCGCTCCCCGTCCAACCACACCGCGGTGTGCCGGACTTTCCCGGGCTTGCCCTCATCATCGCCGGAGTCCGGGGTTTTGCTCTTCTTCTTCGACCCCTCTTTCGGCTCGTTCGCCACCAGCGCCAGCGCATCACTGACCTCCTCGAAGCCTGCCAGCCCATCGCGGGACCGCAGCAGGACCGCATCGCGATCAAAGGCATAAGTGTTTCCTCGCCACTGAAACGCGCGAAAATAGGGGCGACCCAGCGCACCCGGCTCCGGCTTGAAGCGCACCCCGTCCGACGACCGCGCCACCGACGTCGCGTGCCCCACCGCGGCTTTGGAGTGAAAATACATCCGAATCTGCCTGGTCACATCGTCCACGTGCACGTCTGGCGACGCGATATGTCCGTGCGGGTTGCCTTTGATCCCATTTACCTTGAAGACCTTCTTCAGCGTCAGGGTGCCCGGCGCGTAAACCTTCCACGGGCCCTCCAGGCGGTCGGCATACGCCAGGCGGATGTAGCTTCCGTGATGCGAACCGAAATAGAGATAATATTTCCCCAACGGATTCGGCAGCCACGACGGCACCCTGATCACCGACGGAAAATCGATGTTCCAGCCCGCCGGTGCGCGCTGGTCCAGGCCGGGAATCATTTCCGGACGGATGATCGGGTTCCCCGGGAAACGCGTGATCACCGGCTGTTTCAAAAGGGCGATGTGGTCGGTCGTGGCGGCGGCCGGCGGCGCAGGCTCTGAGTTTCCCTCGGCTTTCTTCGCTTTCGCGGCGAAGCTGGGAACCGCGAGCAGCGCAATCAGGAGACCGAAAAGCAAGTGTGAGGACATGAGTGTGAGACGTTTTGGTTGCGCTAAAAGAACAACTGATAGGAAATTGCTTTCTGGGCGCTCCGCGGTTTATTGCTTTCTGGGCGCTCCGCGGTTTAGCATGTCCTGCGGCGGCTGCCACGCCCTCGTCGGAGGCCTCGTATTCAAATCAACGGTCCTGACGCCGGGCATAGACAGCATGGAACCCTCGAATGCCAGAATCGGACCCATCGCCGCGGCGGACACGTTCCGCGTGTTGTCAAGACGTAGCGTGCCGCCTTTAAACTGCCCCAAGATCGCGGCCACCTCCGCGGAAAGCGTGGTGAGTCCTTCCAAGGATATGCTCGCGTTGCAATGCGGGCATTGTTGGCTCGCCCTGGCGCACTGCCTCCGATCCGGAGCCCCACACCCGTCCTTGTGGAAACCAACGAGCGCCCGGGCGGTGTCAGCGTCGATGACGGTCACGCCGTTGAGTTCTAGGGATGCGCCGGAAAACTTGGCAAGTTCCCGGGCGACGTCGGGGGAGAGTGTGGTGAGTCCGCCATACCCGAACGAGTTGTTACCGAGGACTTGGGACGCATACTTCGCCATGATCCGGGCCGCCTCGGGGTCGAGCACCGACACGGACGAGTTGAGCCCGTAGTTGAACGAATTGTTCTGCGGAGCCTGAACCTGAAGTCTGGCGGCGGCAGCGGTCAGGTGCTTCAGGTTACGGAAACAGACCCCGCGGGGGAAGCCGGCCAACGCCTCCGCGGCGTCCGGGGTGAGCGTGGTGAGCCCTCTGAGATGCAGGAAACTCGCGTTTGCCGCGGCGAGTTCCCGAGTCGCTGCGGCATCGAGGGCGGTCAGGTCGTCGAGGAAGAGTTCGCCTTGAAACGGCGCCAGTGCCTTGGCGATGCCGGCGTCGAGCGTTTCGTGGCCGGACAGAGAAAGAAATCTGCCCTTGAAGTTCGCGAGCGGCCCGGCGGCAGCGGGGGAAAGCGACGCCAGCCCGACGGACAGGTATTGCCCCTTGAACTTGGCGAGAGCCCCGGCGGCAGCGGGATCGAGCGTCTTTAGACCCACCAATAACAGCCGTTCGCCGGAGAAAGCCGCCAGGGCTTGGGCGGTCTCCGGATCGACGAACGCGAGACCGTTGAGATTAAGCGATCTACCCTTGAACTTCGCCAGCGCGCTGGCCGTCGCGGCGTCGAGTGCGGCGAGGCCGCTGAGACCAAGGTCGGTCGTGCTGCTTTGCCATGGCATGAGATTGTTCTTCAGCGTCGCCAAGGCGCGGGCGGCGTCGAGATCCACTCGCTCGAGGCCATTGAGATGCAACAAATGGCCCTTGAATCCCGCGAGGGCGCGGGCGGTAGCGGCGGGAAGCGTGCGCAGCCCATTCAGCCGCAGCACAGAGGGCTTCATTCTGGCCAGCGCTGCGGCGGTCTCGACGTCGAGGTCCTGGAGCCCGTCGAGGTCGAGGTTATAGCTGGAGGCTCCCGCGAGCATTTTGGCGGTCGCGGCATCCAAGCTCGTGAGGCCGTTGAGTGCGAGAAACCCCTTGTAGGACTGCAGCTCCTTGGCGGCGTCGGTGGACAGCACGGTGAGGCGGGGGAGCTTGCCGGACCACGTGGACAGCAGCCAGGTTCTGTCCCCGCGC
This sequence comes from Verrucomicrobiales bacterium, assembly GCA_005791875.1. Taxonomy (GTDB): domain Bacteria; phylum Verrucomicrobiota; class Verrucomicrobiia; order Limisphaerales; family SXTU01; genus SXTU01. The sequence continues at coordinate 1,940 of SXTU01000288.1, read as the reverse complement.
AGCAGCCTGTAATCGTCGGCAAACTCGGCCGCGGCGGGGGGCCGAGCCAGAATCCGCGCGACGTTCGCGTCGAGGGTAGTCAGCCCTTCGAGCTCTAGGGTAAACTCGTTGCGGCGGAGAAGATTCTCGGCGGCGCGAGGCGAGATCGTGGTCAGGCCATTGAGTTGCAACTTGGAGCCCATGAACCCGCCGAGTTTTTGGGCCGCCTCGTCGGACAGGCTCGTGAGACCGTTGAGCGAGAGGATCGTCCCTATCTTAGCCGCAGATCCCGCTAGCTCGCGAGCAAAACCCGCCAGCTCCCGGGCGGCCTCGACTGTCAGCGTCTCGAGCCCGTCGAGCCTCAACTCCTTGCCTGGGTAGCGGGCCAGTTGCTGGGCCGTCGCGGCGTCGAGCGAGGCCAGCCCGGCCAGGTCCAATACCATGCCCTCGCCGGACTCCACCTTTCGCTCGATGCCCTGATGCTCGGCAATCAGACGCGCGATCTCATCGGGGGAAAGCGCCGGAGCCCGTAGGGCGGATAGCTGCGGCTCGTCTCCATCCGCGACCTCGGCTTGGAGGCGCGAGACGCCGGTCTGCGCGGCGACGAGGAATATCCCGAATGCGATAGTGCTTGCGATTGATTTCATGGTTCTGTGTTGGTTTGTAGTTTGTTTCTAGGCAGCTTACTGATGCCTACTTCTGGCTCACCCTCGCCAGCCGCCAAGGCCACGAAAACGCCGCCGGCGCGCGGGAGCAGATCTCGCAACAGATGTCGCCCGACCAGATCTTCGAGGCCAGCCAGCGTGCCCAAAAGTTCGCGGCCGTGAGCGAGATCAAAACCAACGCCGCCCCGAAGAAGCGCCCCTGACTCCGCCGCGGCAGAGGTTCGTTGACGCCCCTTTCCAGCGCCGATAACGTTTCTTGTATGACTGAGAGCACCGAGTTTACTGATAGGAAATTGCTTTCTGGGCGCTCCGCGGTTTAGGTCGTCGGCGAGGATAAGCAGGATGTTGGGCTGGCCATCGGGGCGCTTGAGTTCGCGCGCCGCAGCCTGCGTGAACGCGGCGCCGATACTGGCCATGAGCAGCACCGACAGCAGGCGACAGCAGGTGAAGAGAGCGTTTGGGAGAGTGAGGTGTTCGTGGTTTCTCATCACCCTTGCGAACTCACGGCGAAAGAGCGGTTCCGCAAGTCGGTAGCGGTTTCATGGCTGCTGGCTGTCAAGCAAGGGGTGCGTTCGATAATGAACCACAGGCCTTCATTTCTTGCTCAAGTCGTGCATCGCCTCAGCTAGGCCTTTGCCGACGCCGCCAAGGATTTTGGCCGAGCCGAGATAGTGGTATCGTTGATTCGAAACTCCTTTTTCTAGAACTAACCGATCGCGTTCCGTGAGACCTTCCGCGAGCAGTTTTTCTAACGCAGCTTTTTCATCACTGGATTTCTTTTTGTCCTTACTTTCCAGTTTCTTTGCCTGTTGTTTGAGTTTGTCTCTTTTGGCAAAAGCGGCGCTCAGCTCGAGGTCCCAATACTTTTCCGTGAACACCGGCGCGACATTGCCCTTGAACTGCGGCAAAAGTGCTGGTGCGGCCATGGCAGCGCGGAAATTATCTTTGGGGTCCGGTTTGTCGGACTTTGCGGTCGGGCCACCCACTCCGAGCACGCCGATGACGAAGGGTAATTTCGGTGCATTGAGATCCTTGCGCACATCGCGGATGAAGTGTGCCATCGTAGTGCTATAAGAATCGTAGCCGCCTGGCTGGTCACGGTTCGGATAGGTGCCGCGATCTACTAAGTCGTTCCAACCTTGGAACCAGGCAAAACCCGCCAGCTCGTAGCCCTGCGCCGCGTCGTAGCCGGGCACGACGCGCTTGAGGTCGGCGAGCACGGCCTTCACGTGCTCAATCATCAGGCGATAATAAACGCCCGTGGCCTTCGCCTTCTCGGCCTTCATCGCCGCCAAG
>SXTU01000287.1 GCA_005791875.1 Verrucomicrobiales bacterium | reverse complement strand
CTTCACCGCCACAGCCTCGCGCTCGAAGTCATTCGCCGACATGAGCGGCTGCGCCTTCAGCCCGCCCAGCGGGGCGATGAAGCGGTCGGGGATCTGCTCCAGGCGCGTGTTGTAGTAGGTGGCGATCTCGTTGAAGTAACCCCGCGCCAGCGCGATGCGGTGCTCGGTGTCCACGAGGGATTTTTGCAGTTCGAGGAACAGCGGCTGCGCGGTGAGTTCCGGGTAGGCCTCGCGCACGGCGATGAGCACTCTCGTGCAAGCCTCGTAGTCCGGCCCGGCGACACCTGGCGGCGTGGCGGTCTGCTGTGCGCGCAGCAACGCGATGTGCTCCTGCAGCTTCGCTTCGTGGTCACGCAGGCCGGTCACGGTGGCGACGAGATTGGGAATGAGGTCGAAGCGCCGCTTGAGCTGCACGTCCACCTGCGCCCAGCCCTGCCGCACACGCTGGCGCAGGTCCACCATGCTGTTGAACACCATCCACACCCAGCCGAGCACGACCGTGAGTCCGAACCCGAACGCGGGCAGCAGGTAGAACGGCCAAAGCTGCTCAAGGTTCTTGTTCTGTGCCCCGTCCCGCCAAACGAAGCCGCCCACCACCAGCACGAGGCCGAAGCTGAGCCAGCCCCAAAAAGCCCACGCAAAACCCGAGCTGATCTGCTGCTCGCTGCGGGTGGAGATGAGAAACATCGGCGCGCTCTTGTCCGCCGCGATTTCCGGCGCGACGACGTCCACCCGCTCGCGTGACTGGCCCATCACGTAGATGGGTGTGTGCAGTGGAAGGGCTCGCTCGTGGAAACGGCGGTGCCCCGTCGAGTCCATGATGCCGCCGGGCGGGCCTTTGCCATAGTAGAGCGGGTCCCAGCGCGTGCAGGTCTGGTCGAACACTTCGAGCGCCTCGACATCTGCGCCCTCGGGTTGCACCAGGACCGCGCCGCAGTCGTCGTTGAGGTAGAAGGAAATCATCTCGCCGCCGCTGGCCACAGTGGTCCAACCGCTCTCCACTCGCGTGCGCGTCTGCGACTTGCCGTCGCTGTCGGTGTAAGTCTCGGTGACGACGCGCCGCCATTCCTCCTCGACGCTCCATGAGTAATGGACGCACCGGCACGTCGCCAGAAAACTGGTGAGCGGCGCATCCACCTCCGCCGTGCCTTTCAGCTCGACGAGACCAATGAACACGCCCGTTGTCTTCGACGTGGGCAGGTTGTCCACGAGCCGACGCCGCCTGCCCGCGCGCATCGCGCCGAGCAGGCACAGGAAGCCCAGCACGCAGCCAATTACTGGCAGCCACGGGGCGAAATCGTTCATGGGCCTTGGCTATAGCAAAGCCGGGCGGGTGAAGAACACTACAGAAACCGGGCGGGAGTGGAGGGAAGACTCAAATCCACTGACCTGCACTGACCACCACCAATCCGGAACGGAGCCAGCAAAGCAATGGCCTCGTCTCGATGCCCACTCCCATTAGTGCCAGTCAGCGCAGGTGAGTGGTTCGTGAAGTGCGGCCGCTTTCCCCGATGGCCCGCCCAGATTTCTCAATGGTGACATGTCAACAGTCTCTTGGTAAACCATCCGCCGTGAAACGAAACCGCACCTCGCCCGGCCCGCGCTATCAGGCCCTCATCCAGTTGCTCCGCACCGCCGAGGAGCTGTGGAACGCCAGCCGCGTCTTCTTCGCCCGCTGGGACCTCAGCCCCAGCCAGTTCAACCTCCTCAACGTCCTCAACGACTTCCCCGCCGGCTGCACGCAGTCGGACCTCAGCCGCCAGCTCATCATGCACCGCTCGAACGTCACCGGCCTCGTGGACCGCCTCGCAGAGCGTGGCCTGGTCACGCGCCAGGAGAACGCCACCGACCGCCGCGCCTGGCTGGTGGTGCTCACACCTCCCGCCCGCAAGCTGCTGGCCGAAATTTACCCGCACTACCACGCCGCCGCCGAACAGGTCTGGGGCAAGCTCCCCGCCGCCCGCGCTGACAAGCTCGTCGCCGAACTCACCACCATCAGCGAGAACGCCACCCGCATCGCCAGCACCAACGCCTGACCCGCCGCCATGAACTCCCCTCGCAACTACCCCCTTCTCCTCGCCAGCCAGTTCCTCGGCGCGTTCGGCGACAACGCCATCCTCGCCGTCATCGTCGGCCAGCTCACGCTGCTTCAGAAGGCCGGCGCGATCACCTCCGACGAACTCCGCACGCGTGGCACCCTCTACACCAGCATCCTGTTCATCCCCTACATCCTGCTCGCGCCGCTCGCGGGCTACCTCAACGACCGCTACGCCAAGACCAGTTGGCTCGCCGGCGGCAACCTTCTCAAGCTCCTCGGCACCGCCATCTGCGCATTGAGCATCTGGTTCGGCTACGCGTGGCAGGCGCTTGGCTACTTCATCGTCGGCATTGGCTCCGCGTTCTATGGCCCAGCCAAGTATGGCATCCTTCCGGAGATTCTACCCACCGACCGCCTCGTCAAGGCCAACGGCATGGTCGAACTGCTCACGCTGCTGGCCATCCTCACCGGCGCCATCGGCGGCTCGGTCATGGTGGACCAGCTCCCCGTCGGCATCTGCTACATCGCGCTGGCTGGAATCTTCATCGCCTCGCTCGCCCTCAACCTCGTCATGGACCGCACGCCCTCCGACGCAGCGGTGCGGCTCTCGGCAAGTGTCGGCGAGTTCTTCACCCACTTGACCGCCCTCTTCGCCGGGCCGCGCCTGGGCAAAGTCCTCATCGGCACCGCGCTCTTCTGGGTCTGCGGAGCCACCATGAAAATCAACTTCCAAGCCTGGGGCCTCGAAGCCCTCAAGCTCCCGGACAACACGCAAATCGCCCTGCTCGGCCTGTGGTTAAGCGTCGGCGTCATGCTCGGCAGTCTGGCCGCCGGGAAGTTCTACCCCGTCAGCGACCTGCGTCACACGCGCGGTTTCGGGCTATTGTTAGCGGGGATGTTGCTCGCCGTGTTTGCCATCGAGCCGCTGGGCTTGCAACACATCGGCCAGCACATGATCACCCAGCTCAAGCCCGACGGCACGACCGTCACCGTGCTCGCCGTCCTGCCCGTCGTGATGGCGCTGCTCGTGGGCGCGGGCCTCGCCGCCGGCCTCTTCCTCATCCCGCTCAACGCCTCGCTCCAAGCCGAGTCCGACCCCACCAAGCTGGGCAAAACCATCGCCGTGCAGAACCTCTTCGACAACCTCGGCATGATGCTCGCAGGCCTGCTGGTCTTCGTGTGTGTGAAGGTGCACCTCTCCGCCTCGCACGTCTTCATCGCCCTGGCCGTGCTGGTCGTCGCCGTCATCGCTTGGCTGAAATTCCCCGTGCTGGTGAAGGGTGAGGCGAAGGCGGCGAGCTGATGGCCTGCCCGCGAATCACGCGAATTGACGCGAATGAAAACCAACGACCCCGAACCCACTGGAGCGCGGACGCCCACGTCCGCAGCCGCCGCTGCCCAAGCCGAACCCGCTGCGAACGTGGGCGTCCGCGCTCCTGAAGCAGCGGTCCTTGGCTGGCGCGCGACCGTTGGCTGGGGCGCGGTTGCCGTGGCGAGCTTCCACCTCGCGTTTCTCTTTCCCCCACTGGCGTTCCTCATCGCATTCTATCTCCTCGCCGGCTTCCATCTGTCCGAAGTCGCCACTCCGCGCGCTGCGATGTGGGCAGGCGTGACCGTCGGATTACTCTGCTTCGGGCCGCAACTTGGGTTCTTCTACACCATCTTCGGAATGTCAGCAGCGGCGCTATGGGCGGTGTTGGCGTTCTGGCTGGGGATGTATGTGATGACACAGCACCTCCTCCGTGCCCGCTTTGGCGTGAGGACGGCGATATGGCTGGCCCCCGTGCTGTGGCTTGGCTTCGAGTTCTTCCGCAGCGAACTCTACTTCCTGCGCTTCACTTGGCTGGGTGCGGGCTATGCGTTTGCCGAGGGGCCGAACCTCGCGGTGATTTACTGGCCGGGGGTGTATGGCGTCGGTTTCCTCGTCATGGCCGTCGCCACTTGGCCGTCGCTCTTGAGAAACTCGGGGTGGAAACCAGCCACCGGTTGGCTCATTCCAGCTATCGCGTGGCTGTGTATCTTTCCCTTTGGCTCTTCACCGGCGACACCAGCGGATGCCAAGCCCCTCCGCATCGCCGCCGTGCAAATCGAGCACAAGCACGACCTTGAAGTCCTCGAAGCCCTGAAACTCCTCCGCGCGAAGCATCCTGAAGCCGAAGTGCTCGCATTGAGCGAACTGGCCTTCGACGGCACGGCTCCCTATCCAGGCGACCTCGCACTCCTCAGCGGCACGCTCCGGCTCGGTGAGCCGGGACGGATTCCACCCGACCGCCTACTCGGCAGACTGTGCGCTTGGGCGAGTTTTGGGTTGCTCGGCTGGCTTGCTTTCAACGCGATTCGGGGCAAGAAACAGCCTTACCCCGCCGCCTCGTAATCATAATCCTGCTCCTAATCTTAATCCTGCTCCCGCGCTTCATCCTCTCCTAATCCCCCTCCACCATGAAAACCCTCCTCCGCCTCCTCGTCCGCCTCCTCTTCCGCTTCCGCGCCTTCAACGAGGCCGCCCTCCGCACCCCCGGCCCCGTCCTCCTCATCCCCAACCACACCTCGTGGTTCGACTGGCTCTTCCTCGGCGTGTGCCTCGAGGACGACTGGAAGTTCGTCACCTCCAGCACCACCGCCAAGAAGTCCTGGCTGCACAAGTTCGTCATGGTCAACGACCGCACCTTCCCGATAGACAACGCCTCCCCCTACGCCGTGAAGCACATGGCGGAGTTTCTCTTGAAAGGCGGCAAGCTCGTCCTCTTCGCCGAGGGCCGGCTCTCGAAGACCGGCACCCTGATGAAGCTCTTTGATGGCACCGGCTTCCTCATCCACAAGACCCACGCGAAGGTCATCACCGCCTACCTGCGCGGCGCGAGCAGACTTCCTTACTCGCCTAATCCCGGATGGAAACGCTGCTTCCCCACCGTCACCGCGCACTTCAGCGACGCCCTCTCCGCACCCCATGCAGAGCACCTGAGCACCTCGCAGAGCCGCGCCCTCTTCACCCGCTGGCTGCGCGATGCGATGGTCGGCCAGCAGTTCCGCACCGAGATGGATTTTGGCCCCGCGACCCTCCCCGCCGCCATCGCGGAAGCGGCGGCGGACATGCCGGGCAAAGTTATCCTCGAGGACGCCACGCTCTCGGCCCTCACTTATCGGAAACTCCTCCTCGGCGCGCGGCTCATGGGCGAGCGCATCGCAGCGGCGGGTGCAGCCTCGGCCTCCAGCCCATCCCACATCGGCGTGCTGCTCCCGAACGTCAACGCCACCCCCGTCGTCCTCCTCGCCCTGTGGCAACAGGGCAAAGTCCCCGCCGTCTTGAACTACTCCACCGGAACGGCCACGATGCTCGCGTGCATCGAGCTGGCCGGTCTGAAGCAAGTCGTCACCTCCCGCACCTTCCTCGCGCGGGCGAAGCTCGACGCCGCGCCCTTCGAGCAAGCCGGCGTGCAACTCCTCTACCTCGAAGACCTCCGCAAACTCATCACTAGCTGGGACAAGGCCACAGCATTCCTCAGCACCCTCTTCAACTTTCAACTCTCAACTTTCAACTCTCAACCAAGCGACACCGCCGTCATCCTCTTCACCAGCGGCTCCGAAGGCGTCCCCAAGGGCGTCGAGCTGACGCACCGCAACATCCTTGCCAACATCCGCCAGATGATGGCCGTCACGGACCTGACGGACCAGGACCGGCTCTTCAACTGCCTGCCGCTCTTCCACAGCTTCGGCCTCACCGTCGGGCTCCTCGTGCCGCTGGTGCGGGGGATGTATTGCTTTATTTATCCCTCGCCGCTGCATTACCGGGTCATCCCCAGCGTGCTCTACGACCGCGACTGCACCGTGCTTCTGAGCACCAACACCTTCCTCAACGGCTACGGCCGGAAGGCCCACACCTACGACTTCCGCTCGATGCGCTATCTCTTTGCGGCGGCGGAGAAACTACAGGAAGCCACTGCCCAGACGTGGTCACAACGTTTCGGCGTGAGGGTGCTGGAAGGCTACGGCGCAACGGAATGCGCCCCCTGCCTCAGCGTCAACACTCCGCTCGAGCCAAGCTACGGCTCCGTAGGCCGCTTCATGCCCGGCGTCGAGTGGCGATTGGAATCCGTGGAAGGGATTGGCGAAGCCCCCCCTCAACCACCGCCCCACCAACCCACGGCCCCCCATTCTCCCAACGCTAATCCCCAGACCCCAGACCCCAGACCCCAGACCCCAGCGGTGCCCACCGGCCGCCTCTTCGTCCGCGGCCCCAACATCATGAAGGGCTACCTCAACCTGGATGCCAACGCCAAGTTCCAAGCTCACGGCGGCTGGTATGACACTGGCGACATCGTCAGCGTGGATGCCGATGGCTTCGTCACCATTCGCGGACGCCTCAAGCGCTTTGCCAAAATCAGCGGCGAGATGGTCAGCCTCACGGCGGTCGAGGACGCCTTGGCTGGCGCGTTCCCGCACTACGGCCTCCGCATGGCCACCGCCGTCGTCACGCGTCCCGACGAGGACAAGGGCGAGGCCCTCATCTGCTGCACGAACGAGCCGAGACTCACCTCCGCTGAGATACGCGATGCCATCAAGTCCAAAGGCCTCTCGAACCTCTGCGTGCCGCGCGAGATAGTCGTCGTGAAGGAAATCCCCAAACTCGGCACGGGCAAGACGAACCACCGGGAGCTGCAGACGATGGTGCAGAGCAAGAAGTGAGGTCTGCCCGCGAATCCCGCGAATGCACGCGAATGGAAAACCTCTGGCCGCCTACGCCGCCGCCCGCAGAGCGCCCGAGGATGGCCCTGCCTGCTCCCTCTCCCTTCATCGGATGAGGGGAGAGGGCGTGTGGGCTGACATGGCGGAGTTAAGCACGCTTCCCCTTTGCTCCCTCTCCCGGCGGGAGAGGGCTGGGGTGAGGGAGAAAACGTGCGAGGTCTTGGTGCATACTTACGCCCTTAGACTCCGTGGCCATTCTCCCTCACCCTCACCCTCTCCCGCTGGGAGAGGGCATAACGCCGTCCGTCTTGGTGTTTGGCCGGCCGCATTGCCGGTAGCTTGCGCCTTTCCCATTCGCGTCAATTCGCGTGATTCGCGGGCCATCTCTCTTTACCCATGACTCCTGCCATTCCTTCTCGCACCGCCCCACCCAAGCGCCGCTGGCCGCGCATCCTCGCCCTCACGCTCCTGTGCGTCAGCCTCGGTGGTTGCGTGGCTTGCCGGGTCTTTCACTCCGGTCCCTATCGCACTCCGGAGCCTCTCCCGGAGGTCAAGCTACTGGACATGCACGTCCACACGGCTGGCATAGGCGCGGGGGACAGTGGCTGCTTCATCTCCAAGCAGATGGAATCGAGCTGGAAACTAAACATCTATCTCAAGAGCTTCGGCACCACGCGGGAGGAAGTGCAGCAGAAGGGTGATGCATACGTGGTGCAACATATCTCCCGTCAGCTCGCGGGCAGCAAACATGTCGGACAGGCCATCCTCCTTGCCATGGATGGTGTTGTGGATGCCAATGGTGAACTAGACAAGTCACGGACGGAGATATATGTGCCCAATGCCTTCATCGCCCAGGAGACGGCGAAGACCACCAACCTCCTCTTCGGCGCGAGCATCAACCCGCTGCGCAAGGACGCCCTCGCGCAGCTTGATTGGGCCAAGGCCAAAGGGGCGCGCCTGGTAAAGTGGATTCCCAGCATCATGCAGTTTGACCCCGCCGATGAGCGGCTCACGCCCTTCTATCGGAAGCTGGTGGCACTCAAGCTCCCGCTCCTCACGCACGCCGGGCAGGAGCGCTCCTTCACCCACGCGCGCGATGAGCTGTGCGACCCGCAGCGTCTCCACCTCCCCCTGAAGCTAGGCGTGACGGTGATCGTCGCCCACATCGCCTCCACCGGCGCGAATGCCGGGCAGCGGGACACCGACCGCCTGGCCCCGATGATGGCGCAATACCCCAACCTCTTCTCCGAAATCTCCTCCCTCACACAAGTCAACAAGCTGGGCTATCTCAAGGAAGCCCTCACCCGTCCCGAGTGGCAGGGACGCCTTCTCCACGGCTCCGACTACCCGCTCATCAACACGGCGCTCTGCTCCCCGCACTTCTACCCCCTGCAACTGACCGGGGCAGAGCGCCGCCGACTCAGCGCGATTGAGAATCCGTGGGACCGGGATGTGGAACTCAAGCAGGCGCTGGGGGTGCCGAAGGAAGTCTTCACCCGCTCAAGACAGATGTTCCAATGACCGATGCGCCGATTGCAACCTGTCCAAAGTTGGCAGGCGAATGGGGGCAAACGAATGAGTTTCCAAGGGATTTATTCGCCTGCCCCCATTCGTTTGCCATCCCTTTGCAGGGTTCCGCCAGCGCCTCCCGCGCATGAGTGATGCCCTCCAAATCCGCGTCCACGGCGAGGCCGCGCTGCCGACGCTGATCTACCTGCCTGGCCTGCACGGGGACTGGCTGCTGGTGACGCGGTTCCGGCTGGCCTTGGCCGGGCGCGTGCGCTTCGTGGAGTTCACGTATCCGAACTCGGTGACGTGGTCGCTCGATGATTTCGCGGCGGCGGTGGCGGGGAAGCTGCGCGAGCACGGGATCGCGCAGGGGTGGGTGCTGGCGGAGTCGTTTGGGTCACAGGTGGCGTGGCCACTGTTGCAGGCGGAGGGGTTCCGGGCGGAGGGGCTGATCTTGGCAGGAGGTTTCGTGAAGCATCCGTGGCCGGTGGCGGTGCGGGCGACGGAGTGGCTGTTGCGCCGCGCGCCGTTGGCGTGGTTGACGGCGGTGGTGACGGGCTATGCGTTCGTGGCGCGGTGGCGGTTTAAGCAGGACCCGGAGGTCATGGCCGCGCTGCGGGAGTTTCGAGCACGATGGGGAGAACCGCTTCGCGCTGCGGCGGCGCATCGCACGCACTTGGTGGCGAACAACGACCCGCGTCCGCTCGCACGGTCGGCTCGGCTGCCGGTCTTTTCCCTCACGGGCGTGCTGGACCCGGTGGTGCCCTGGCCGCCGGTGCAACGGTGGCTTCGGCGCGAGTGTCCCGGCTGGCGCGCGAACCGCGTGGTGTGGACGGCGGATCACAATGTGCTGGGCACGGGCACGGCTTCGGCGGCGGCGCAGGTGTTGCAGTGGATGCAGGCGGACGCGGAAGGCCGGCGAAACCAAGATTGAACTTGAGCCGTGCGAGTTCGTTTGGCTTAATCCGCCCTCCCGCGCGAAAGCGCCCGGCTGAGTGGTAGGATACCCAAGTGGCCAACGGGGGCAGACTGTAAATCTGCTGGCTCACGCCTTCCCTGGTTCGAATCCAGGTCCTACCACCACCGCTCTTGATCCCCCTTTCCCACTGACCCCGCGGATGCAAATCTTCCCTTGCCAAGTGTGGAGGGCGGACGCATTTTTTCTCCAGAAGTCCTATAACAACCATGAAAACTCTGCGCTCACACTGCAGGCCGTCTTCTGCCCCGATGTCCAGAGGTTTCACACTCATTGAACTACTAGTCGTCATCGCTATCATAGCGATCTTGGCAGGGATGCTTCTGCCAGCGCTCGCCAAGGCGAAGGAGAAGGCCAAGCGGACCCAGTGCCTGTCCAATCAGAAGCAGGTCAGCGTGGCCTTCATGCTTTACGCCTCGGACCAGGATGACCGGACCACCTTCCAGAACGGAGGCCAAGTGAATTTCTTCGCCACCAGCGCGACTCCCAACTTCCTCGGCCTGCTGCAGCCGAGCATCGGCACCAACAGCAAGACCTTTTCCTGCGCTGCGGCGCGGCTTGAGTGGCAGAGCACGGCTAATTACGCCGACGCGAACAACGAGGCCATCATTATTGGTAACGCGGTAATCATGGGGGCCAATAATTTCACGCGCCGCCTTGTGAACGCGCCCAATCCGAGCGCCATTGTTGCCATGCAAGAAAGCTCGGCCAAGACTCACGTCGCTTGGCTCCGCCCTTCGGGCAACACCGCAAATCCGCGCATCTACACCAACTGGCACCTGACGCGTCCGGCCAACTTTTACCCGGCGGTTCCTGCCTATCCCTTCGGCAACGAGTGGTATTCCTCCCTCCACGGCGGCGGCGGGAACCTTAATTACATGGACGGCCATGTGGAGTGGAAACACCACACCAAGCTTACCAGCGCGGACTTTGGTTTGCTAAACACCGCCGGGCAGGGCACTGACACCGTGGCCGCGCCATTCGGTGCCTCCTACACTGCCGCCTTCTAGGTTCCCGTGGATAAACCAAGACCTGGAGTGATGAAATCGTCACGAATAGCCCTGTTGGTGGTCATGGCAGGTCTACTGGTTTTTACGGGCTGTCGGCGCAGGCAACCAGCTCCATCCGCCGCTCCTCCACCCGAGGATGCCTCCGTATTAACACCCAAACCGGCTGATGTGACCACGCCTGCCCCAGGCACGCCGGCCGCAAAACCGGTAGCCGAACAGCCCACGCCAGACAGGCTTCCAACGGCTCCGAATGATTCCTCCCTGCGCTTTCCGATTCAGCAGGAACTCACCGGGGCGATTCATCTCTACTTGATGGACCACCAGAAGATGCCGGCGGATTTCGAGTCGCTCGTGAAGGGAAAATACATCAAGGCCATGCCTAAGCCGCCGCCGGGAAAACGCTTCGCCGTGGATCGGAACCGGATGCAGGTGGTGATCTTGGAATAGAGCGGCCGGACTCGAATCGACTGCGGCAGCGATCAACTTGCGCCCAGTTGCGAGTGACCGGCACGCCACCTCACAGGCGCAAAGAAACCCGACAGACTGCCGAGGCATGAAGCCATTTGTGTCCTGCCACTCGCTGCGATTCGCCTACGCGCTGGCCGCAGGTGGCGCGGCCATCGTGGTGCTGGGCTGCGTGGGTTGTGACAAGACCAAGCAGACTTCTCCCAGGCCCGCCGAAACCAACGCACCCGCTCCAAAGGCCGAGGCGCGTCCGCTGCCGACCCCGCCCACCCCGACAAACGCGCCCCCGAAGACAAAGCTGCCCGTTCGCACCCCGACCGAGTTGTTTCAGGAAGGGCTGGGCTTCTGGGATGGCAAGGGAGTGACGAAAGACGCGGCGGAAGCCGTGAGGCTCTTCACCCTGGCAGCGGAGCAGGGAAATGTGGACGCGCAGGCCTACCTCGCCGGGGCGTATCGCATCGGTGCTGGCGTGCCGAAGAATTCGGAGGAGACCGTGCGGTGGTTCCGGGCCGCCGCCGAGCGGGGCGATGCGCGATCGCAAGGCGTGCTCGCCTCGATCTACGGCACCGGCGAGGGCGTGCCTAAAGACCTCACCGAGGCGGCCAAGTGGTATCGCCTCGCCGCCGAGCAGGGCTTGGTGCGCGCGCAGGCGAACCTCGGCGCGTATTACTTCCTCGGCCAGGGCGTGGCCAAGGATCCGGTCGAGGCTTACAAGTGGCTGCATCTCGCCGCGCAAAAGGGCGACCAGGAGGCGGCGAAGAATCGCGGACTGGTGGCGCAGAAGTTGTCCGTGGCGCAGATGGCCGAGGGCCGGAAGCGTGCGGCGGAGTTCGTGCCAGCCAGGGCGAAGTAACCTTTGCTGCGACCGACTGGCGCGAAGTTTGGCCCCATGCCTTGACGCTTCGCCGCCGGGTGCCATTATCCACGGCGCGGTTTTCGGCTCCAACAGCTATGCCTACTTACGACTACGTTTGCGAGAAGTGCGGTCTCCAGTTCGAGAAATTCCAGTCCATGAACGACGCGCGGCTCACCGCGTGCCCCAAGGATGTGTGCGGCCAGAAGCGCTGGGGCAAGGGCAAGGTGCGCCGCGTCCTCGGCACGGGCGCGGGCCTGATCTTCAAGGGCAGCGGCTTCTACATCACCGACTACCGCAGCGAGAATTACAAGCAGGGGGCCAAGAAGGACACGGCTCCCACGGCCGCCGCCAGTGAGACCAAGGGTGCCGCCGACAGCAAGCCCGCCGCCGCGACTCCCGCTGCGGCTCCCGCCGCTCCCGCCAAGTCCGAGAGCAAGCCCGCCAAGCCCAAACGTTCGGCGCGTTGAAGCCGATGCATCCCTCCGCCGCCATCCGCGTCCGCGTCGCCCGTCCGGGCTTCGCTGTGATCGGGTTGCTGGCGTGGCTCGCGTGCGCCGGCGCTGCGCTCGGTCAACTGCGCAACCCGTTTCCCGGGCCGATGCGGCTGGAGAGCCGTTCGCAGCAGTTCATCGTGTTCGGCTCGCCAGCCGGCACCGCGATGGGGCCACCCTCGATCTCGCTGCTCGAAACCAATCACATGCAGATGGAGCCGACGATGCTGGTGCTCACCTGCGAACGCGTGCGGACGGAGCTGCTCAAGGAACTCGGGCTGGGCGACGCCTGGTCCGGCCGCATCCAGATCATCGTGCAAGGCGACCTGCGCCCGACCACGGCGGTGGTTCTGGAATCGCAGTGGTTCGCAACCGGCTGGCGGTATCGCATGGTCGTGCCCGGCCAGCTTGAACGCACGCGGCTCGTGCGCGCGCTGACTCGCGCGCTGCTGCTCGAGATCGCCAACCGTGGCAACCGTTCGCAGCGCCCCGCCGAGATTCCGCTCTGGCTCGAGGAAGGCCTCGCCACACATCTGCTCGCGCTCAACGGCGACAACCTGATTCCCGAAATCCGCACCCGCATCAGCCTGACCCAAAGCGCCAGCCCCGATGTCTTCCTCGAAGCCCGCAGGCTCCTGCGTGGCCGCGAGCTGGTCGCGTTCGCAGATTTGTTCCAGACACAGGCCGACCAGTTCACCGACGAGCAATGGGAAGTCTTCCGCCGCACCGCGCAGTTGCTCGTGGCGGAGCTGCTGAACCTGCCGGAGGGCCGCGTGGCATTGCAGGAGTTCCTCCGCCAGTTGCCCGCGTATCTCAACCCACAGCTCGCCTTCCTGCGCGGGTTCGCGACGCCATTCCCCACGCCGCTCGACGCGGAGAAGTGGTGGTCCGTGGTCTGGATGAACTTCACCTCTCGCGACCGCCACATGAGACTCTCGCTGGCGCACAGCCTCGGCCAGCTTGAGGAAATCCTCGTCGCCCCCATCGCCGTTCGGCTCGGCACCAACGCCGTGCCCGGCCGCAAGGACCTGCCCCTGCGCGAGGTCATCGCTAACACGGAGTTCCCCCTGCACCAGCAGGCCGTGACGCAGGCCACGTTTCAGTTGCAGTTGTTGCAGCACACCGCGCCGGTCGAGCTGGCGCGGCTTACCGGTGACTACCGGCAGGCGTTGCTGCAATACATGAAACGGCGCTTCGAGTATTCCACGAAGGCCAACTCCAAAAGCGCCGACGCCAAGCTGGCCACGAAGGAAGTGCTGGAGAAGCTTGATCTGCTCGACGTGATTCGCGGCGACTTCCGCAGGCTGGATGTCACCGCCACCGCCGTCTGCCCAACCGTGCCGGAGTAAGCGGGCTCGTCCGCCCGGCTCCCCATCCGGCTCGTAACCCTAACCTTAAATCCTGCTCCTCGATTCCCCCGTGTCTCCCACCCTCTTCGACATCCACGCCGCCGCCACCCGCCTCATCGGCACCGCTCACCGCACGCCCGTCCTGACGTGCACAAGCCTCGACGCGCTCGCGGGCGCGACGCTGTTCTTCAAGTGCGAGAACTTCCAGAAAGGCGGCGCTTACAAGTTCCGTGGCGCGCTCAACGCCGTGCGCCAGCTCACGGACGAGCAATCCGCACGCGGCGTCGTCACGCACTCCTCCGGCAACCACGCAACCTGCCTAGCGCTTGCCGCGCGGCTTCGCGGCATCCCGGCTTACATCGTAGTCCCGCGCAACGCGCCACTCATCAAGCAGCGCGCCATCGCTGCCTACGGTGGCCAGCTCACCCTTTGCGAGCCGACGCTCGCCGCGCGCCAAGCCGAGGCCGACCGCATCCAACGCGAGACAGGCGCGACGTTCATCCATCCATACAACAACCCAGCGGTCATCGCTGGCCAGGCGACCGTCGCGCTCGAACTGCTGGAGCAAGCGCCGCAGCTCGACGCACTCGTCGCACCCGTCAGCGGCGGCGGGCTTCTGAGCGGCCTGTGTCTCGCGACGCACTCGCAAGCCCCGGGCGTTGAAGTCTGGGGTGCTGAACCTGCGCTGGCCGACGACGCCTTCCGCTCGTTGCGCGAAGGCAAACTTCTGTCCAACACCGACACGACGACCATTGCCGATGGCCTGCGCGCGTCGTTGAGCCAGCGCACCTTCGACATCATCCGCGAACACGTGCGCGGCATCGTCACCGTCACGGAGGAGCAAATCATTTCCGCCATGCGCCTGTTGTGGGAGCGGATGAAGCTCGTGGTGGAACCGTCCGGCGTCGTCCCGCTCGCCGCCGTGCTCGCCGCACTTGAGAAGTTTCGCGGCAAGCGCGTTGGCATCGTCTTGACCGGCGGCAACGTGGACTTGGACAAGCTTCCATGGCAGTAGCGGAGCACCGTTCTCCGAACCGGCGTTCATCCGAAACCGCACGGTCGCGAACCGAAGCGGCCGGATTTTAGCTTCGAGCCGCGAAGGACTTCCGTTAAGATTGACTCAACTTGGAAGCACTGCCGATTAAACGCCCATGAACACTAAACCGCCCGGCTCCTGCAAGACGGACAATCCCCACGTCACTCGCTGGGTCGCTGAGGTGGCAGCGCACTGCCAGCCTGACGCAATTCACTGGTGCGATGGCTCGGCAACGGAAAAACAGACACTCACCGCCGAGGCCGTCGCGCGCGGCATTCTCATCCCGCTCGACCAAAAGAAATGGCCGGGCTGCCATTACCACCGCTCGAACCCGAACGACGTGGCGCGCGTGGAGCAATGCACTTTCATCTGCACGCCCACCGCGGACGAAGTCGGCCCGACGAACAATTGGGCCGCGCCCGCCGAGATGTATGCGAAGCTCCACGCCCTCCTCGCCGGTTCAATGCGTGGCCGCACCATGTATGTCGTGCCGTTCCTCATGGGACCGCCGGGCTCGCCGCTCGCGCGCGTGGGTGTGGAGTTGACCGACTCCATCTACGTCGTCCTGAGCATGGGCATCATGACGCGCATGGGACGCATCGCGTGGCAGCAACTCGGCGCGAGCGACGCCTTCACGCACGGCATCCACTCGATGCTCGATGTGAATCCGGAGCGCCGCTACATCGCCCACTTCCCCAAGGACAACACGCTCATCTCCGTCGGCTCGAACTACGGTGGAAACGTCCTCCTCGGCAAGAAGTGCATGGCGCTTCGCCTCGCGTCGCACTGGGGCCGCGATGAAGGCTGGCTCGCCGAACACATGCTCGTGCTGGGCGTCGAGACACCGGACGGGAAGAAAACCTTCGTGGCCGGGGCGTTTCCCAGCGCGTGCGGCAAGACAAACTTCGCCATGCTCCAGCCGCCCGCGCGCTTCGCGGGCTGGAAGGTCTGGACCGTCGGCGACGACATTGCGTGGATGAAGCCCGGCGCGGACGGCCGACTCTTCGCCATCAACCCGGAGACTGGTTACTTCGGAGTCGTGCCCGGCACAAACTACAAGTCCAACCCCAACGCGATGGAATGCATGCGCAAGGACAGCATCTTCACCAACGTGGCGCTCACCGCCGATGGCGACGTGTGGTGGGAGGGCAAGGACAACCCGCCGCCCGCAGAGTGCCTCGACTGGCGCGGCCAGCGATGGACGCCCGACTCGAAGGAAAAGGCCGCGCACCCGAACAGCCGTTTCTGCGCGCCTATGACCAACAACCCCATGCTCGCGCCCGAGGTCAACGACCCCGCTGGCGTCCCCATTAGCGCCATCATTTTCGGGGGCCGCCGCAGCACGACGATGCCACTCGTCTATCAAGCCTTTAACTGGGTCCACGGCGTCTATGTCGGCGCGACCATCGGCTCCGAGACCACCGCGGCTGCCACGGGCGCGGTGGGCCAGGTGCGCCGCGACCCGATGGCGATGCTGCCCTTCTGCGGCTACAACATGGGCGACTACTTCCGCCACTGGCTTCAGATGCGGCGCGTCATCAAGCACCCGCCGCGCATCTTCAACGTGAACTGGTTTCGCCAAGACGCCGCCGGCAAGTTCCTCTGGCCCGGCTACAGCGAGAACATGCGCGTGCTCAAGTGGATTGTGGACCGCTGCCGGGGCGACGCGAACGCGAACGAGGCGCTGCTCGGCTGGGTGCCCAGCGCGCACGATTTCGACCTCGACGGCCTCGACGGCTTCAACGCCGAGCGGCTGGAACAGGCGCAGAGCACGGACATCGAGGAATGGCGGCGCGAAGTGCTCCAGCAGGACGAACTGTTCATCAAGCTCTACTCGCATTTGCCGAAGGAAATTATTTTCCAGCGGGAGCTGTTGATTGCGCGGTTGTGAACGGATCCGGAGTTGAAAAACGAGCAGTAATTCGAAATTAGTTCCCGGGCGATGCACTCAAGTTACAGCCGCCGACTAATCATTAATTACTAATAATTTCTCCCTGTCGTGACCCGCTCCCAACCTCTCTGCCCCATCGCCGACCTACCGTCTGGCACGACGCTCAAGTTCGTCTTCACGCACGAGGGCATCCGGCGCGAGGGCTTCGCGGCGAACGTGCGTGGACACCTCGTCGCCTACGAGAACGCCTGTCGGCACATCCCCATGCCGCTGGACGATAAAAACGACTTTTTTACCACCGACGGCAACTTCTTCATCTGCCGCGCCCATGGTGCAATTTACGAGCCATTGAACGGCCGCTGCATCCACGGGCCGTGCGGGGGGCTCAGCTTGAAGGCAATGCAGGTGGTGGACCTAAAAGGCGAGTTGTGGGTCGTGCTGCCGGAGGAGCCAGCGTAAGACGGACACTCTTGTCCGCCGTGAATTGCTTCGGGGAACACAACGACGAGGGGACTGGAGTGTCCCCTTACACGGGGTTGAACATCCTTCCCCGCTTGCCGTCAAAAATCCGATTTATCCGAACTACCTAACCAACCCATGAAACGCATCACCTTCCTTCACACCCTCGCCCTCGCCACCCTGCTCGCCTCGCCCTTGCCGCTTTTCTCGCAAGCAAAGTCCGACGCCAAGAAAGACCCGAAGCCAGATGCAAAGAAGGATGCCAAGCCGACTAAACCTAATCCCGTCCAAGCCCCCGATGTAGCCGCGCCGAAGTTCCAAAACGGCGAGCCGAGCGCGGGCTTCCTCAAGTCCCACGAAGATTTTGTCGCCATCGCGAAGGCTGGCGGCGTGGACGTCCTTTTCCTGGGCGACTCAATCACCGCTGGATGGAAAGGTAATGGCAAGGAGGCTTGGGAAAAGACCTTCTCCAGCTATAAGACCGCGAACTTCGGCATTGGCGGCGACCGCACCCAGCACGTTCTCTGGCGCATCACCAACGGCGAGCTGGACGGCATCAAGCCCAAGGTCGTCGTCCTCATGATCGGCACCAACAACTCCGGCTCCGACGAGGCCGACGGCATCGCGAAGGGCGTGACCGCCATCGTGACTGCCGTCCACGCGAAATCGCCGGCGACGAAAGTTCTGCTCCTTGCCGTCTTCCCGCGTGGGGAGAAGCCCAACCCGCAGCGCGAGAAGCTCGCGAAGATCAATTCGACCATCGCCAAGCTGCACGACGGCAAGAGTGTTCACTACCTCGACATCGGCGCGAAGTTTCTTACGGCTGACGGCACGCTGACCAAGGACATCATGCCCGACTTCCTCCACCTCTCGAAGGCCGGTTACCAGATCTGGGCTGACGCCATCACGCCCAAGCTCGCCGAGCTGGCGAAGTGATTTGGGAGGGGCCCGCTGTGCGCGGCCTCGCTCCTCTAATTGGTGAAACAATGCCGACCACAGGTCAGCCCTACCGCACCAGCATAATCGCCTCGTCCACGAGCAGCAGCGGCACTTTGTTGCGCACGGGGTAAAGCGTCTTGCCATCCGCACGCAAGAGTCCGCCGTCGAGTTTCACCGTGACTGGTTGCCCCGCTGCGTTTCGCAACGAACCCGCGGCCACCTGCACATTGAGCCGATCCACCACTGCCGTTTCCGCGACAGCCAACATCTGCCGCGTCTCCGGGCAGCGGAGGATGGAGAGCAGTTCAGAATTCATAGGCACAAAGTTTTCAACCACTGACCGGCACTAACCTGCACTAATCCGAAAACTACTTCCCCCACGCTCTTCTCCTTAGCGCCGGTCCGTGCAGGCTACTGATTCATATTCTTCTTCCAAGTCACCGTAAGCGATCACCAGCCCACTGTGAACTTCCGAGTTGCCCCCGCCGCGCACGGGCTTGAACAATCCCCGCATGGAAATGCTCCGCGCCAAAGTGCCCGATGACTGGCTGCCGCGCACACTGGCGAACCTGCCCGCCGTGCTGGTGGACCACGCACATCTCGAGCGCAAGGCAGCCACCACGGCCATCACGCTGGAGCGCTACCGCGATCTCTTCGGGCGCGTCGAGGAACTCAACGCCATCGCCATCGAGGAACTGCAGCACTTCCAGGTTGTGCTTGCACTGCTCAAGCGCCGCGGCATCCCGTTCGACCAACCGCATCCCAGCCCGTGGATCTCCGGCCTCATGCACGCGATGCGCAAGGGCATGCGCATGCAGGTCATTGACCACCTCATCTGCTGCGCGCTCATCGAAGGCCGGAGCTGCGAGAAGTTCCAGATCCTCGGGCGCGAACTCCAGCCGCTCGATCCCGAACTCGCCGCCTTCTACGCCAGCCTCGTCGAGTCCGAGGGCAACCACTACGCCGCCTACCTCCTCATGGCGCGGGAGATTGATGAGGCCGAGACGACGCGCCGGCTGGACTTCTTCCTCGACCTCGACGCCGAACTCATCCGCCAACCGCACGATCTGGCCATCCTACACTGAGCAGCCGGAGCGCCGGCTTCCAAGCTGGCTTTGCGCGTGGAGAGGAGTGAGGGCCAAGTCTGGCAAGCGGCAATGAACAGCAACCATCCTGTGCTCCGAAAGCCACGGAACAACACTCGCAACCGAATTGTCCCGACCTAAGCTGGCTTGAAAGTCGGCGCTGCGGGTCACTTCGGCTGGAAGCCTACTGCAACGCGAAGGGCAGCCGCCCCACCCGCGTGCCCAGCTCCACCAACCGGTTGCGCACCATGTCGGTGGTGGTCTTCTCGTCGAAGGTGTAGCCGGGCAGCGTTTCGAAGGTTTGCAGCACCGCGCAGTAATCGGAGTTCACCATCACGCCGAGGAATTCGCCGGTCTTGCTCAGGACGATGTCGCCGGTCGAGGGGGAGAACTCGCCTTGCAGCACTCGGCTCAGGATGCGGTTGCGCATCCTCACGTAGCCCGGCATAGCCGCGTTGAGCTTGAACTCGACCTCGCCATAGTGCTTACCGCCGCGGTTGACCAGCACGGCCTCGGTGAACTTGAACGGGTTCTTCGCCACCGGATACATCTTCACCCCCATCGCCAGCGCCTGCTGCGCGTTCACTGGGATAACGGCGAGACGAGGGTCGGCGGTGATGAAAGTCAGCGCGCCGCTCCCCAAGACCTGCGACTGCTTCGCCACGCGCGCGATGACGCGGTCCATGCCCAGCGGCGTGTTCAAGGAGAACGGCGTGTCGGTGACATGCAAGATGGCCATGACCGTGCGCCCGTCGTGGACGAGCACACTCTTAACCTCCTTGAGGCGGCTGCCGGAACCGATGAGAACGTTCTGCTGCGCGGACACCGCCACTTCCACGCGGTTGCTGAGGAACTCGCTGAACATGAGGTTCATGTTGATCGGCGTGTTCTCGCGGATTTCCTTCGCGAGCTCGCCGGACTTCGCGGCGAGCTGACCGACGCCCTCGGAGAGGCGTGCGGCCTGCGATTGAAGTTGGTCCTTCTCCTGCCGCACGACGGCGACTTCCTTTTTCAAGTCCGTCAGGTTTTCGCGGAGCATGTTGCGCTCGCTCTCGGCGACCTTGGCGGCGGTGGCAAACTGCGCGGCCTGCCCGGCAGCGGCTTGGCGCTGCTTCTCCAACTCAACGAGCGCGGCCTGCTGCTTCTCCAATTCCGCCTGCTTCGCGGCGAGCGCGGCCTGCATCTGCTTTTCCAACTGCTCGCGAATCAAATCCTTCTCGGCCTGCACGACCCGCACCGTGGTCGCGAGGTTGGAAGCCTGCTGCGTCGCGGCCGCCTGTTGTTTGCCAAAATCGGCAATGGCCACCTGCTGCTTCTGGATTTCCGCCTGCTTGGCCGCGACCGTCTGCTGCATCTCCTGCGTGAGCCGGGCCTTCTCGGCCTCGACGTTCTTGATTGCGGCGGTGAGCGCCTCCTGCTGCTGCTTGGCGTCCGCCGCCTGCTTCGCGACCGTCGCGTAGCGCTGGGACAAGTCCTGTGCTGCCGTCTGCGATTGCTTCAAGTTTGTCTCCAACTGGCTCTTCTGCGCCTGCAACTGCGTGAGCGTCTGCGCGCGGCTCTGCGAGTCCGACTCGGCAAACTGCAGGCGCTGCTGGAGTTGGCTGCGCGTGGCCTGCTCGTTCTCCAGCGCGAGCTTCATCATGTCCACGAGGTCCGGGTTCTGGCGCGCGGCGTTGGCGCTGACCTCGGGCACGGGGGGCTTGCGGGTCGGAGACGGTTCCGCACGCCGCCAATCCGTAAGCGCCAGCAAGTTCAGGAGCAGGAAGTCGCAGATGATGAGAAGCAGCGTCTTGTTCATGGCTCCGAAAGCTGGCTCAGGCTACCGCCGTTGCCCGTTCGTTCGCCTCCGCTTGGCATTCCACGATGAGTCGGCGCTTGGCGGCGCGGACGTGGTGAATCTTCACGACGGCAACCGTCACGATGCCGAACAGGTTCGAGGCGTAGGCCGCGAGCAGGTTGGCCTCAATTACTTGCAGCACTTGCAGCACGAGCGCGGCGGCCGTGCCGGCGATGCCGATGTAGAGGCCGGAGTCGAAGAGGTTCTCCTCGTTCTCCATGAGCCGCATCTTGAGCTGCGGCGCGGCGGTGGACATTTCGATTTCGCGGATCTTCATGATGCAGATGGCATACACGGCCACTTGCAGCCCGGCGAAGAGCACGATGCTCAGGATGGTGGAGAGGTCCATACGCGGTTTCGTTTTGGTTGCGGTTTCAGTCTTGTCAGTCGGAACAGGTGAATTCATCAGCACCGGCAGCTTCAGTCGCGCTCGGAATTCAGGCGAGCCAAGCGGTTTGAGCAGGAACGGCTCGCTCGTCGCCAACAGCATCAATCCCAGCGTCACCGCCACAACAGCGCGCTGGCCGTGAATCACTCGCGCGCCCGCCGTCGAGCAGTCCCCGTTTTGGACGGGCGACAACTCGCGCCACACCAAAAAGAATCCCAATCCTGCCAGCAAAAAGCAAATCACCTTCGCCGCGAGCATTCCGCGCGGAGCCGCCAGCGTCCAGCCCGCGAGGAAGCCGGGCACGGCGCGCGCAGGGCCGACCGGCAGCGACCGCTCCACCAGCAACCGCAGCGCGCCCTCGCCGTGGGCGAGCGCTTTCGTCAGGTCGCCTGCCCCAGTCTTCCCGAAGCGCAGCAGGTAGCCAGCGACCTTGTCCGGCGCCCGCGTGAGCAACGACGCGGTGTAGAGCACCGCGAGATTGTCCGGCGCGGCCTTGGCCAACTGGGCGAAGTCGTTCAACGCCTTCGCGCTCGGCACGTGACGCAACAGTTCAGAGAGTTGAATCCAGTCCATCCGTCGCGCCAGCGTGAGCACGTCCATGCACACGCTTTCCCACTCGCCTGCGAGCCGCGTCTCGTTCGCCTGCTCGGCGACCGTGCGGATGTCTTGCGCCAGCAGAGCGGAGAAGCGTTCGCCCTGATAGAGCAAAGCCGTCAGCAGAATGGTCGCCTCGAACGGCTGTCCAGCGGGGCGGCCCACCGGCACGAACTGCGTCGTGCTGGACAGCTCGCGCGTCTTGAGGATGGCCTGCACACCGGGTGAACGCGCCGTGGCGAGATGCTCGCGCAGCACCGCGCGGTTCGTCTCGGATAGCAGGAACGGCAGGATGGCCTCGCTGGCGGGGCGGGCGATGTCCTTGTCCTTGAAGACCGACTCGATGAACGGGTCGCGCCCGCCCCATGTGGTCCAACCGCGCTGGGCTTCGAGCGCCGCGAGTTCCGCTGTCAGCTTCGCGACCTGTTCGTCCTTCACCGTCATCGCCGCGGAGAGCGCGAGGTTGGCGACGCCCGGCCGCTGCGCCGTCACGGCGGCGAGGCCGAGGCCCGAAGCAGTCGGCGTCCCCTGCCCTGCCCGCGCGAGCAACGCGGGATGAACTGACTTCCAATTCGCCGGCAGCAACGGGCCGAGCAGCACGAGGGCGACCGAAAGCACGCCGAAGAATGCAACCCGCTGGAGGGCCGGCGGCACTCCCGCCAGCTGGGGTTTCTCCGCTGGCTGCGGTCGCGCTGAACGCACCGCGCGCCAGCGGGCCGGGTCAAAGGGATGTTCGTCGCCGTTCACGAGTGGTCAATTGGACGGGCTGCGTGGTCAGAAACTCCGCTCCGCACGCGCCACGGTTTCAGCGTGCTTCGGCTGACTGGCCGCTGCGAGATGAAATTCACGCCGCACGCATCGTTGCCAATTTCGCTTCGCTGCCCTTAACTCGCCGCCGTGCCGATGACCGCCACCAACACCCCATCGCTAGAAATTTGCCCCAGCTTCGCACCCCGCCCGGGCATCACCCACGCGGTCTTCGACTTCGATGGCACGCTCTCGCTCATCCGCCACGGCTGGCCGGACATCATGCTGGGGATGTTCTTGGAGATGCTCCCGCCGCGCGCCGACGAAGACCCATCCACACTGCGCGCCGAGCTGATGCACGAGATGCTGTCGTTCAACGGCAAGCAAACCATCCATCAGATGGTCGCGTTCGCGGAGCGCGTGCGCACTCGCGGCGGAGAGCCGCGCGAACCGCAATGCTACCTCGCCGACTACACGCTGCGCCTCGAACGCGACATCGCACGGCGCAGCCAGCAAATCCGCGAAGGAGCCAGCCCGGACGGCTTCGTCGTGCCGGGTGGACGGGCGCTCATCGAGCGCCTGCAAGCACGCGGCGTGAAGCTCTACATCCTCAGCGCCACGCTGGAACCGTTCGTGAAACAGGAGGCCGCTCTGCTGGACTTGGCGCGCTACTTCGATGGCCGCATCCACGGCGGGCACGAGCGAACGCCGGCCTTCTCCAAAGGCAAAGTCTTCGACCGCATCCTTCGCGAGGAGGGCATCTCCGGCGCGCAACTGCTCTCCTTCGGCGACGGCCCCGTCGAGCTGCACCACACGAAGGAACTCGGCGGTCTCGCCGTCGCCGTGGCCAGTGACGAGACGGAGATTGGCTCCGGAAAAATCCATGAGCAGAAGCGCACACAGCTCATCGCAGCGGGGGCGGATTTGGTGATTCCTGATTACCAGTGCGAGGCGCAACTGGTAAAGCTGCTGCTGGGCGACAAATAGTTTCCGACCTCCGATGCAACCTCCCGCCCCTCTCGACCTCTCCAAAATCCGCGTCTTCCCGCTCGCGCAGCGCAAGAGCCTGAGCACCGTGGACGAAGTGCTCATCGAGCCAACCGCCGTGCCGCCGCCCGTCAGCGACTTCAACGCCGCGCTCATCGAGCGGTGCGCCTGCGACATCAAGGCCGCGCTGGAGCGTGGCGCGTCTGTGATGTTCATCTATGGCGCGCACCTCGTGAAGAAGGGCGGCCAGCTTCTCCTCGGCCAGATGCTCGACCGCGGCTTCCTCTCGCACCTCGCGACGAACGGCGCGGGGACGATTCACGACTGGGAATTCTCCTGGCTCGGCCGCTCGACCGAGAGCGTTCGCGACAACGTCGCCACCGGCAGCTTCGGCACCTGGGACGAGACGGGGCGCTACATCCACCTCGCGTTGCTGGCCGGGGCCGTGCGCGGCTTCGGCTACGGCAAGTCCCTCGGCAAGTTCATCTACGAAGATGGCACGTTCATCCCGAGCGAGGCCGAGCTGACGAAGCAGATTCAAGCCGAACCCGGCCACCCGCTCACCGCCGCGCGCGCGGACTTGCTCCAAGCCATCCAACGCTTCGGCCTCAAGCCCGGCCCGCACATCGTCCCGCACCCGCACCGCAACTCCAGCGTGCTCGCGCAGGCCGCGCGACACGACGTGCCCTTCACCGTGCATCCCGGCATCGGCTACGACATCATCGCGAATCATCCGTGGTTCAACGGCGGCGTCATCGGGCGCGCGGCGGGCGTGGACTTCGCGCTCTTCGGCGGCTCGGTGGAGAAGCTGGACGGCGGCGTGGTCCTGAGCGTCGGCTCGGCCATCATGGGGCCACAGGTCTTCGAGAAGAGCATCAGTTGCGTGAACAACCTCCGCCTCCAAGCTGGCCTGCCCATCGTCAGCGGCCACAACCTCTACGTGGTGGACCTCCAGGACGGCGGCAACTGGGACTGGACCAAGGGCGAGCCACCCAAGGAAAACCCGGCTTACTATCTGCGCTTCTGCAAGAGCTTCTCCCGCATGGGCGGCGCGATGCACTACGCCCAGTGCGACAACGTGACATTCCTCCACCACCTCTTCCACAAATTGGAAATCCTCCACGGTCGCACCGCGACGAAGGACGTTCCCGACATCGGCGACCCCAACCCCGAACCGCGCTACCAGTGGTGATAAATGCCTCTTTGCCACGAAAGGGCGCAGAGAGCGCAAAGTGGGGCGCGCTAAAATTTTTCTTCTTCCCTGTGTCCTCTGCGCCCTTTCGCGGCTAAGCCCCTCTTCCCATGACCCCGGCCCGCTTCACTGAAGTCACCTCGTGCTACGCCTCGCTGCGCCTCGCGCTCGTGGGCGACTTCTGCCTGGACCGCTATCTGGAGATTGACCCCGTGCGCACCGAGACCTCCATCGAGACTGGCCTGCCCGTCCACAACGTCGTGCGCGTCCGCTCGCAGCCGGGCGCGGCCGGGACCATTCTCAATAACCTTTGTGCGTTGGGCGTGGGCACGATCTGGCCGGTGGGCTTCTGCGGCGATGACGGCGAAGGTTTCGAGTTGCATCGCGCGTTGGCAGCCATGCCGGGTGTGCGGCTCGACCACTTTCACCGGACGCCACTGCGACGGACCTTCACCTACTGCAAGCCGCTGCTGATGCACCCAAATCAACCGCCGCAAGAACTGAGCCGGCTTGATTCCAAGAACTGGGAGCCAACGCCCGCAGTCCTCACCGGCGAAATCTGGAAATCCCTCAGTGCGCTACGCTTGAACGTGGATGGCGTCGCGGTCATGGACCAAGTGGACATTCCTGAGACCGGGGTCGTGACCACGCGCATCCTCCCGCTGCTGGGAGAGTTTCCCATGGGCGATCCGGGGACGCCCGTCATCGCAGACTGTCGGCGTGGCTTGCGTGGCTATCCCCGCGTCACATTCAAGATGAACGCAGCTGAGTTCGCGGCCTTGATTGGCACCGAAGGCGAATTGTCTCTGGAGACCGCCAAGCAAGCTGCCTCCGCACTCGCCGAAAGCATGCAGCGCAAAGTGTTCGTGACGATGGCGGCAGGCGGCATCCTCGGCGCGGCTCCGAACGGCGAAGTCGAACACGTCCCCTGCCACCCCTTGCGCGGCGAGATAGACATCGTCGGGGCCGGCGATTCCGTGACCGCAAACCTCACCGCCGCACTCGCCGCGGGCGCGACGTTGCGCGAGTCCATCGAGTTGGCGAACGCCGCCGCCTCCGTGGTCATCCACCAACTCGGCACCACCGGCACCGCCAGCGTGGCGCAAATCCGCGAACTGCTGCTGCCGTGACCCGTGACAGCGACTTCCAGTCGCCGGCAACAACCTCAGCCAACGCGCGTCGCCGGTGGCTCGCCCGCATTCCGCACGCGGATTTCCCGCTGCGGGAAAGGAATCTCGATGCCTTGCTTGCGGAACTCCTCCAGCACGGCCTGGTTCACCCCTGCCGCCGTCGGACCGAAGTCCGCCACCTTCGTCCACGGCTGGATGGCGATGTTCACAGCGGAATCTCCGAACGACGCGACCCCCACGACGGGAGCCGGGTCTTTCAGCACCGCCGGGATGCGTGCTAGCACGGCGTTGACCGCATTGAGCGCCTTGGTGAGGTCGGTCGAGTAAGCCACGCCCACGCTGAGGTCGAGCTGCCGGATGGAGCCGTAGTTGTGGAGAATCTCGCCGATGACCTTGCGGTTCGGGATGACGCTGCGCGACCGGTCTCCGTGGATGAGAATGACCGAGAACAACTCGATCGCATGGACCTGCCCGTGAACGCCGTGAATCTCGATGTATTCGCCGACCCGGAACGGCTTGGTGAAGATGATGAGCAGCCCGGCCATGAGGTTCCCGAGCACCCCTTGCAGCGCGAGGCCCACGCCCACGCCCGCCACGCCGAGACCCGCGATGATGGGCGCGATGGCGACCCCAACCTTCTCCAGCACGAGCATCAGCGTCAGCCCCATCACCATCAGCCGCGCGACGCGCACGATGAGAGTGCGAACCGGTGGCTCCAAATCCTTCTTTTCCAGCCAGCGCTGCAGCGCCTTGCCCACCTGCATGGCGGCAATCAAGCCGACGACGAGAATGAAGGCGGCCCCGAGCAGCTTGGGACCGTAGTCGAACAGAAACGTGATTCCCTGCTCTGTGATTTTGTTGAGCAACTCTGTATTAATGACGGCGAACATAAGTGTGTTTGGAAATGCCACGACGCGCAAAATCTAACAAGTCGCCCTCACCGGGCCAACGAGGAATCTTGGCCACCGGCCTCGCCGCGTGGCTGCTGGTCCTCCTCGCCACCTCCGGCTGTCGCACGCCCCAGCCCGCCGCCCTCCAGCGCTTCGAGTTCGAGCAACCCCAGATGGGGCTTCCCTTCCGCATCGTCCTCTATGCGGAGAGCCAGGCCCGCGGCGACGACGCCGCACGCGCCGCCTTTGCCCGCGTCGCCGCGCTGAACCGCGTCTTCAGCGACTACGAGGACGACAGCGAGTTGACCAAGCTCTCACGCACATCCGGCAGTGGACGCGCTGTGCCCGTGAGTGACGAACTCTGGCGGCTGCTGAACGTGGCGCAATCGATGTCGCGGAAGTCAGACGGCGCGTTCGACATCACCGTCGGCTCGCTCGTGCAAGTCTGGCGGCGTGCGCGAAGACAGCGCGAGTTGCCTGCGCCAGAAGTCTTGGCGGATGCGAAAGCGCGCGTCGGCTGGGAGAAAGTCGTGCTCGACCCCCGCGCCCGCACCGCGCAATTGCTAGTGCCCGGAATGCGCCTGGACTTCGGCTCCATCGCGAAGGGCCACGCGCTCGACGAAGCGCTGCGGATCCTCCGCGCCCACGGCATCCCGCGCGCCCTTGTCACCGGCAGCGGCGACATGGCCATCGGCGACCCGCCGCCGGGCCGCGCGGGATGGCGCATCGAACTCGCACCGCTCGACGCGCCCGGCGCTCCGCCCACACGCTTCCTTTCACTTCAGAACTGTGGTTTCGCCACTTCCGGCGACTTATTCCAGCACGTCGAGTTGGACGGCAAACGCTACTCGCACATCGTGGACCCCCGCACCGGCTTCGCCATGACCGACCACAGCCTCGTCACCGTCATCGCGCCAAACTGCGTCACCGCGAACAGCCTCTCGACGACGACCTGCGTGGTAGGACCGGTGCGCGGACTGGCCCTGGTGGCAGCCACACCCGGCGCGGTGGCTAGCATCGTCCGCAAACCCGGCGAACGAGTAGAAATGCGGGAATCACCGAGCTTCACGCGCTTCATCGAAAAGTAGGTCAGCGCGTGCCGTCTGCCCTTCCACCCAAACTTTCCCGCCCAAGCAGAATTATTCAGTGATCAGAATAATCGAGACGCACTGTCGTAAATTCAGCCATTTCCAAACCCGTCGCTCGCCGTCTATCTTTTCATCGTGACGAGTCGTGTGAAACTTTTTGCCACCGCGTTTGCCGCCGTGCTGGGTGCGATTCAATTACTTGCTGAGCCCGCGGCGCCGGACTTCCAGCGCGAAGTTCGCCCCATTCTCTCTCGCCAGTGCTTCGCCTGCCACGGGCCGGATGAACACAGCCGTAAGGGGAAACTCCGCCTTGACCTCCGCGACTCCGCGCTCGCACCCGCCAAGTCCGGCAAGCGCGCCCTCGTCCCCGGCAAGCCCGACGCCAGCGAACTCGTCCGCCGCATCACGAGCACGGACCACAACAAGGTCATGCCGCCCCCCGAGACCAAGAAGGAGCTCACGGCCGCCGAGGTGGACACGCTGCGCCGCTGGATTGCCGCGGGAGCGGACTACGAGCCGCACTGGGCGTTCATCAAGCCGAAGCAGGCGCCGCTGCCGAAGGTGAAGCAGACAGCTTGGCCGCAGAATGCGATTGACCACTTCATCCTCACGCGCTTGGAGAAGGGGGGCTTGAAGCCCTCTGCGCCCGCCGATGACTACACGCTCGTGCGCCGACTTTACTTGGATTTAATCGGCCTGCCGCCAACACCCGAGGAGGCCGACGCGTTCGTGAAGTCTGTTCAAATCGGCCATCGGCCATCGGCCATCGGCAATCTCGCCGACAAACTCCTCGCCTCACCGCACTACGGCGAGCGTTGGGCGCGCAAGTGGCTCGACCTCGCCCGCTACGCCGACACCAACGGCTACGAGAAGGACCGCCCGCGCAACATCTGGCCGTGGCGCGACTGGGTCATCCGCGCGCTGAACGAAAACCTCCCCTTCGACCAGTTCACGATTCACCAACTCGCCGGCGACCTCCTCCCCGCATCTCAAATCTCAGATCTCAAACCCAAGAAACTCGACCCGCTCATCGCCACCGGCTTCCATCGCAATACGATGCTCAACGAGGAAGGCGGCATTGACCCACTGGAGTTCCGCTTCTACGCGATGGTGGATCGCGTCGCCACCACGAGCACCACGTGGCTCGGCCTCACCGTTGGCTGCGCGCAATGCCACACGCACAAGTTCGACCCCATCCCGCACACCGACTTCTACGCGCTGATGGCCTTCCTCAACAACGCCGACGAGCCCGACCAAGACCTGCCCGACCCCGCGCTGGCGGAGCAGCATCGGAAGAATTTCGCGCGTGCTGCTGAGTTGCTCGCCGAGTTGCCGAGCAAGTTCCCAGCGAACTCAAAGGCCACGCCCGCACTCACCGGCCCCGAACACCTCGCCTCTCGCTTCTCGGAATGGCTCGCCACCGAACGCGCCCGCGGTGTGAAGTGGACGCCGCTTCGCCCCGCCGAGGCGAAGTCCAGTCTCCCACTCCTCACGGTGCAGCCAGACGATTCCGTCTTCGCCAGCGGCGACATCACGAAGGCGGATACTTACGAACTCACCTTCCGGAATGTCCCCGCCGGCGTCACCGCCCTGCGCCTCGAAGCGTTGCCCGATGACCGCCTGCCCGCGCACGGGCCGGGCATGACTTACTACGAGGGCCGCAAGGGGGATTTTTTCATGGGCGAGTTCAAGGTCTTTGCCGCAAGCAGCCAGTTGAAACTCGTCCGCGCCACCGAGAGTTTTAGCAAAAACAACTTCGGTGGTGCCCCCGTCACCGCTGCGCTCGCCACGGATGGCAACCCGGAAACCGGCTGGTCCACCGCCACACGCGAAGGCGAGCGCCACGAGGCGGTCTTCAACCTCGCCGAACCGCTCCGCGTCGGGGGTGACTTGCGCGTGAAGATGCTGTTCGGTCGCCACTACGCCGCGTCGCTCGGCCGCTTCCGCATTGCCTACACCACTGACCCACGCGGCGCGAGCGCGAGCACCTTGCCGCTCGAAGCGCAGCAGTTGCTGCTCCACCCCGACGCGCAACTCACCGCCGCCGAGCGCGCGAAGCTCCGCGACCATTTCCTGCTCGCCGCGCCGGAGTTGAAGGACGCCCGCGCTGAAATCGAGAAGCTCCGCAAGCCACCCGCACACCAGACCACGCTCGTCCTGCGCGAGCGTCCACCAGAGAACCCGCGCCCCACGCACCGCCATCATCGCGGCGAGTTCCTGTCGCCGAAGGAAACCGTCGCGCCCGCAGTGCTCGGCGTGCTGAATCCGCTCCCGCCCGGCGCGCCCGTGAACCGTCTCGGCTTCGCGCAATGGCTCGTCTCGCCGGAGAACCCGCTCACCGCGCGCGTCACCGTGAACCGTCAGTGGGCTGCGTTCTTCGGCCTCGGCCTCGTGCGGACCACCGAGGACTTCGGCCTGCAGGCGGACGCGCCCACGCACCCAGAGTTGCTCGACTGGCTGGCGGTAGATTTTGTGAAGCAGGGCTGGTCGCTGAAGCAGTTGCACAAGCTCATCGTGACCAGCGCGACATATCAGCAATCGTCGAGAGTCGAAGATCGTCAGTCGCAAGCCCTTGGCACCCGCCCCTCGACTCTCGACCCGGACAATCGCCTCCTCTCCCGCTTCCCCCGCTCCCGCCTCGACGCCGAGATGATCCGCGACTCCGTCCTCCGCGCCAGCGGCCAGCTCTCGGCGAAAGTCGGTGGGCCGAGCGTCTTCCCGCCTCAGCCCGCGAGCGTCACGTCCGAAGGCGTCTATGGCGGCAAGTCGTGGGACGAGAGCAAAGGCGAGGACCGCTACCGACGCGGCCTCTACACCTTCGCGAAACGCTCGGCCCCCTACGCGATGTTCAACACCTTCGACGGCCCCAGCGGCGAAGCCTGCGTCGCCCGCCGCGATGTCTCGAACACTCCGCTCCAAGCTCTCACGCTGCTCAACGACACCGTCATCATCGAAGCCGCACAAGCCCTCGGCCGCCAGTTTACCGCGCAGGCCGGCACCATCGAGAGCCGCGTGGAAAAGCTCTTCCGCCGCTGCGTCACCCGCCCGCCCTCCGCCGACGAGCGCGCGCAGCTCGTGAAGTTCTTCGAGAACCAACGCGCCCGCTTCGCCAGCGGCGAGTTAAAACCCGCCGCCTTCGCCGGCCCCGGCGATGGCGATGCCACCGAACGCGCCGCCTGGACCGCCCTCGCCCGCGCGCTCCTGAACCTTGACGAGATAATTTCCAAAGGCTGAATCATGACTCCGCTCCAACAACGCTGCCTCGCCGTCACCCGCCGGCATTTCTTTCACAACTGCGGCGTCGGCCTCGGCAAAGTCGCGCTCGCCGGACTGCTCACAGATGCCTTCGCCCGCCGCGCCAGTGCTGCGCCGGTGAATCCCTTTCCCATCAAGCCGCCGCACTTCGCCCCGAAAGCCAAGCGCGTGATTCACCTCTTCATGGCGGGTGCGCCGAGCCAGTTGGAGCTGTTCGATTACAAGCCGAAGCTAGCCGAACTCGAGGGCAAGCCCATCCCGCCCGAGGTCATCGGTGGGCAGCGCTACGCGTTCATCCGGTCGGATGCGGCCGTGCTGGGGCCGCGCTTCAAGTTCGCCAAGCACGGCCAGTGCGGCGCGGAACTCGGCGAGACGCTGCCGCACCTCGCGAAGATTGTGGACGACATCGCCATCGTGAAGTCCATGCGCACGGACCAGTTCAACCACGCGCCCGCGCAGATTTTCTTCAACACCGGCTTCGGCCAGCCGGGCCGGCCCAGCATCGGCTCGTGGGTGCTCTACGGCCTCGGCGCGGAGACGAGCGACCTGCCGGCCTTCGTCGTGATGAGCACGGGCAGCGGCATCAGCGGCGGCTCGGCGTGCTGGAGCAGCGGCGCGTTGCCGGGCGTTTACACCGGCGTGCGCTTCCGCAATCAGGGCGACCCGATTCTCAACGTCTCCAGCCCGCCGGGCGCAGACGCGCAGTTGCAGCGCGACTCGCTGGACTTGATTGGCAGCCTGAACCAGCGCCGCCTCGCGCTCGACGGAGACCCCGACATCGCCACACGCATCGCCGCTTATGAAATGGCCTTTCGCCTCCAGACCAGCGCGCCGGAGCTCATGGACTTGCGCGGGGAAAGCAAGGCCACGCTCGCCCTCTACGGGTGCGACCCAGCCAAGCCGTCCTTCGCGCGCTCGTGTCTGCTGGCGCGGCGGATGGTCGAACGCGGCGTGCGCTTCATCAACATTTACAACGAAGGCTGGGACGCGCACTCGAACGTCGAGGGCAACGTCCGCAACAACTGCAAGACCACCGACCAAGCCAGCGCCGCGCTCGTGACGGACCTGAAGCAGCGCGGCCTGCTCGACGACACGCTGGTCATCTGGGGCGGCGAGTTCGGCCGCACACCGATGGTGGAGTCCAACGCCGCGCTGGGCCGCAGCCTCGGTCGCGACCATCATCCGCAGGCGTTCACGATGTGGCTGGCCGGCGGCGGTGTGAAACCCGGCCTCACCTACGGCCAGACCGACGAGCTGGGCTTTCACATTGTCGAAAACCCCGTCCACGTCCGCGACCTGCAAGCCACCATCCTCCACCAGCTCGGCCTCGACCACGAACGCCTCTCCGTCCGCTTCCAAGGCTTGGACTTGAAGCT
>SXTU01000286.1 GCA_005791875.1 Verrucomicrobiales bacterium | reverse complement strand
GCGCTCTTCATCCTCACCACGATCGACACCGGCACCCGTGTGGCGCGTTTCCTCGTGCAGGAGTTCCTCGGGCACGCCCACCCGAAGCTCGGCCAGGTGGACTGGATGCCCGGGACGGTGTTTGCCACCGGTCTGGTGGTGGCTGGCTGGAGTTACTTCATCCTCACCGGCAACATCAGCACGATCTGGCCGATGTTCGGCATCGCAAACCAGCTGCTCGCCGCCGTGGCGCTGTGCGTGGGCACGACAGTCATCGTCAACAGCGGCCGGGCCCGCTACGCCTGGGTGACGCTCCTACCCTTCGCCTTCGTGGCGACCACCACGCTGACCGCGGGCTGGCAGGCGGCGACGCGCAAGTTCCTGCCGATGGCCAACTTCCAGGGCTACCTCAACGCCTCGCTCATCTTCCTGATGATGATCGCCGTGGCGGTGGTCAGCGGCGAGACCGCAACTCGACTCTACCGCGCTACTGTTGAACGAAAAGCAGGACCCCGCCCGGCACCCGGCCAGTAGAGATCGCGAGGTCGACGTCGCCGTCGTTGTCGATGTCCTCGCCGAGCGCACTGACACCGAGCTGGTGACTGCTGCTCTGGGTGGTGAAGCTCGGCGTGGCCCGCACGGGCGCCTGCTCACCCCCGAGTGCGAGGGCCGCCATCGAGGAGAAGTAGAGCTCACTCGGGCCCGGAGCGCCGAGTAGTAGATCTTCGATGCCGTCGCCGTCGATGTCGGCGACGCCGCTCGCCCGGAGCGCAGCGCTGTCGACCCCCCCGGAGATGGTGGTGGTCGCCGCGGCGAGAAGGTCGGTGGTGACGCCGTCGAAGGCGCTCCCGGGGACGAGGTACACGCGCCCGTCACCCGTCGCGACCGCGCTGGCTCCCGGGGTGCTGAGCGCCACCTCGTCGTAGCCGTCACCGTCGATATCGGGCAGGGCGAGCATCATCGTGACCGCGTCGAGCCCGGCTCCCTCGTACGCGTCGAAGTCGCCGAGCTCACCCGCGCCGCCCTCGCCAACGCCCGCCGACGGGATCGCCGCGAGCGCAACGCCCCGATCACCTCGGTCGACCAGCACCCCGATGTCATCCGCGCCGTCGCCGTCCACGTCACCGAGCAAGCCGCTGGCCAGGCAGGTGACGAGGTCGGACTGCACAGAGAACGGGGCGCTGCCGATGCCTTGTCGACCCGCTGGGACGGCGTCCCAGGCACTCAGGGTTGTGGTCAACGCGCCTGCGGTGCAGCCGAGCACGAGCGTGCCGTCACGCGTCTCGGCGAGCGTGCCGCCCGCCTCGGCGTGCGCGATGGTCGACACGGCGAAGTCCAAGTTGATGGCGGCAGGCCCCCCGGTGAAGCCCGCCGGATCCAGGAGGTAGACAGCGCCGGTGTCGGCCCCGAAGGCCGGCGCGCCCACCGCGAGCGTGCCACCACCTGCGCTCGCATGGAGCAACGAAGTCCCGAGGTAGCTGGCCGCGCCCCCATCAGCGACCGCGAGCCCCTCGAGCGAGGCGGTGATGTTGCCATCCTCCGTCGGCAAAATCCAGACGCGACCAGCGTATTCGCCGGTCTGGGGGGCGCCGATCGCCATCTCCATGCGACCGTCGCCATCGACGTCGGGGACGAAAGCAAGCGCGACGCCGAACATGCCCTCGCCATCGCCGCTGTCGCCCACCGCCTCCATCGTGCGGACCGCGTCGGACATGCCATCGACGCTGCCCTCGCAGTCGTCGTCGATCCCGTTCCACAGCTCGGTGGCGGCCGAGTTGACCCCCGCGTCGAGATCGTCACAGTCGGTGCCGCCGTATTCGATGGCCTGCTCCTCGTCGTGATCCTGGTCGTAGTCGTCGTCGCCCTCGCAGTCAGCGTCGACGCCGTCGTACCAAGTGTCCACCTGCTCGGGATGCACGTCGGGGTTCTCGTCGTCGCAGTCGTGGCCGCGCTCCCAGCCATCGCCATCGCAGTCGTTGCCGCCCTCCCAGCCGTCGCAATTGTCGTCGAGCTCGTTGTAGCAAACCTCGGGCGCGCCGGGGTTGACCGTCGGGTTGCTGTCGTCGCAGTCGTCACCACCCTCCATGCTGTCGCCATCGAACCCGTCGCCGTCGACATCGGTGAGGTCGGCGCCGTCGCAGTCGTCGTCGCGACCGTTGTAGGGAATCTCGGCGTGACCGGGGTAGACGTTGTTGTCGTCGGGCGCGCAGTCCGCCTCGTCCGGCACTCCGTCGCCGTCGCGATCTCCGTCGTCGACGACGCTGGTGTCGTCGGTGTCCGCGACGCTGTCCTTGCTGTCTTCTTCGGGGGCGCAGGCGAGGAGGAACAACCACATGCGCGGACCTTATCCGCCGTCGCGACCCAGCCGCTTCACGAGCTCCGGCAGGTACTTCAGCGCGGCGTAGACCTTCATCGCCTCTCGCACCGGTCGTGCCGGTTCGCCGAGCCAAGTTTCTCCCGCAGGAATGTCCGTGTGTACCGCCGTCCGCGCCCCGAGTCGTGCGCCATCGCCGATGTTGCGGTGGTCGGCCACGCCCACCTGTCCCGCAAGGATGGCCCCCGCGCCCACCCGCACCGAGCCCGACAGTCCGACCTGCGACACCAGCACGGCGTGCGGGCCGATCACGCAGTTGTGGCCAACCTGGACGAGGTTGTCGATCTTCGCGCCCGGTCCGATCACCGTGTCGCCGAGCAGGCCGCGATCAACGCAGGTATTGGCCCCGATCTCGGCGCCATCGCCGACCACCACGCCGCCGACGTGCGGGATGCGGCGAAGCCCCGTCGCCGTGGGCTCGTAGCGAAAGCCGTCGGCCCCGAGCACGGCGTTGGCGTGCACGCGAACGAATCGACCGATCCGCACCCGGGGATAGAGCACGACCCCGGGAAATAGAACACTTCCTTCACCCACTTCACACTCGGCGCCGATGCTCACGTTGGGATGAAGCAATGCCGCGGGATGGACCCGGGCGGTGGGGTGAATGGCGCCGCCGGGGAGAGCCTCGGGGAACCAGCCCCCGAGCAGCTCGGCGAGCCCGAGGATGGGCGACGGCACGATGATGGTCGTGCGGCCTTCGAAGGGCTTACGACACAAGAGTACCCCGGCGGCGCCGGGATCACCCTTGTCGAGAAAGGCGATGTCGCTCGAGGTGGCTTCGTCGCGTGTCGCCACGCCGTGCACCTCGCGGTCGACGCCGTGCAGCTCGGCACCGAGCCGATGCGCGATGGTCGAGGCGAGCTCGGGCGACGGGAGGGTGCGCACCTAGACCTTCCGGGCCAGTAGTTTCTGCACGGCGCGCATCACCGAGTCGTCGGACTCCACGGCCGACACCTCCTCCAGGGGTACCCACCGTGCGGCGAGGGCGTCGGTGCCCGCCACCAACTCGCGTGAGCGCGCACGAAAGCAGACGCGCGCATCGAAATGGCGATGAGCGGGATCGCCCTTGCGCGCGGGGATCTCGTGCACATCGACGTCGAACAGGCCGTCGCCGAGCGCCTCGATATCGGAGAGACCTGTTTCTTCCTCGATCTCGCGGCGGGCGGCTGCCACGATGTCGGTGTCGCCGGGCTCCACGTGACCGCCGGGCTGCAGCCAGCGGCGGAACTTCTCGTGGAAGATCAGCAAGACGTCGGCCTCGTCGGGCGACAAGACAAAAGCGCTGGCGGTGAAGTGACCCGGCGTCCAGTGGTCGCGTGCGAAGGGATCGCCGTCGATCCCAGCGAGCAGAAGGCAGTCCTTCACGTGCCGGGCCTCGGTCGCATCGGCCACCTGGAGCGACTGGAGCAGGCGACGCAGGTGCGCGAGGCGCGTCAAGGGGTGAGCCGGTCGATCGTGCGCGGGAAAGGCACCGTCTCACGGATGTGGGGGATGCCGCACATCCAGGTGACGAAGCGCTCCAACCCGAGCCCGAAGCCACCATGCGGCACCGAGCCGTACCGGCGCAGGTCGAGGTACCACTCGAAACTCGACATCGGGAGCTTGTGCTCGTCGATCTTGCGGAGGAGCACGTCGATCCGGTCCTCGCGCTCGCCGCCGCCAATGATCTCGCCGTAGCCCTCGGGTGCGAGCACATCGACGCCGAGCGCGCGCACGGGGTTGGCTGGGTCTTCTTTCATGTAGAAGGCCTTCACCGCCGTGGGGTAGCGGTGAACCATGATCGGGCGATCATAGCGCTTGGTGAGCTCCGTCTCGTGGGGGCTCCCGAAGTCGTCTTCCGGGTCGACCGGGTGGCCGATCTCCGCGAGGATCTTGCAGGCGTCGTCGTAGCTCATGCGCGGGAAAGGCTTGCGCACGTTCTCGAGGATGGAAATGTCACGTTCGAGCTCCTGCAACGCGCCCCGTCCGTGCTCAACCACGTGGCCCGTGCACTCCACGAGGAAGTCCTCGGCGAGATCCATGATCTCCTCGAGCTCTGCCCAGGCGATCTCGGGCTCCACCATCCAGAACTCGGTGAGATGCCGACGGGTGCCCGACTTCTCGGCGCGGAAGGTGGGACCGAAGACGTAGACCTTGCCGAGCGCGAAGGCCCCGGCCTCTCCGTAGAGCTGGCCCGACTGCGACAGGTACGCGGGCCGACCGAAGTAGTCGGTCTCGAAAAGCGTGCTCGTGCCCTCACAGGCATTGGGCGTGAAGATCGGCGCGTCGAACAACGTGAAGCCGTGGCCGTCGAAGTAGTTGCGGATGGCCTGCACCGCGAGGTGGCGCACCCTCAGAATCGCCGCCTGGCGTCGCGACCGCACCCATAGGTGCCGGTGGTCGTGGAGGAAGGCGGGACCGTGCTCCTTGGGGGTGATCGGGTAGCCGGTAGCCGGGGTGACGATGCGCGCCGTGCTCACGTGCAGCTCGAAGCCAAGCTTGCTCCGGGTGTCGGCCCGGACGGTGCCCTCGACGATGAGGCTCGACTCCTGGCCGAGGTGCTTGAGCGCTTCGAAGAGCTCGTCGCCGAGCTCAGCCTTGTTGCAGACACACTGCACGATGCCGCTGCCGTCGCGCAGCTGGATGAAGAGGATCTTGCCCTTCCCCGCGGAGTTGTAGAGCCAACCCCGGAGGGTGACGAGCTGGCCCTCGTGGGCGGATAGTGCGGCGATGGTGGTGACGGGGGCGGGCATGGCACTGTCTCCGGAGAGCGGCGGCTAACCTGCACACCGCGCGGCCGTCCGCCCGCTCGCGAAGCCGCGCTACTGCAGCATCCTCTCCAGCGACTTCACCCGATCGCGCAGCTCGGCGGCACGCTCGAAATCCAGCTGTGCCGCCGCTTGTTTCATCTCGGCACGCAGGCGCGCGACGGTGAGCGGAACGGTTTCCAGCACCATCTCCGGCAATTGCTTGGCCTCCTCGTCGTCCTTCGGAACCTTGAGGTAGTCGGCGTCGAGGATCGCGGCGAGGGGGCTCTCCACCGCCTTGACGATGGTGCGGGGAGTGATGCCATGCACCTCGTTGTAGGCGACTTGTTTCGCGCGCCGACGTTCGGTCTCCGACATGGCGTCCCGCATCGCGCCGGTGACGTGGTCGGCGTAGAGGATCACGCGCCCCTCGGCGTTTCGGGCGGCGCGCCCGATGGTCTGGATGAGGGAAGTGCCGCTACGTAGGAAACCCTCCTTGTCGGCGTCCATCACGCAGACCAGCGCTACTTCCGGCAGGTCGAGCCCTTCGCGCAGGAGGTTGATGCCCACGAGCACGTCGAACTCGCCCTGGCGAAGCTCGCGCAGGATCTGCATGCGCTCGAGCGTGTCGATGTCGCTGTGCAGGTACTTCACACGCAGCCCGATCTCCCGGTAGTAATCGGTGAGTTCCTGAGCCATCCGCTTGGTCAGCGTGGTGACGAGCACGCGCCAGCCCCGAGCAATCGTGGCCCGGATCTCGCCGAGGGCGTCGTCGACCTGCGACTGCGCCGGGCGCACCTCGACCACCGGATCCAACAACCCCGTGGGCCGAATCACCTGCTCCGCCACCACGCCCATCGCCTTCTGCAGCTCGTAGGCCGCTGGCGTGGCCGACACGTAGATGGCGCGACACACCTTGGACTCGAACTCCGCGAAGGTCAGCGGCCGGTTGTCGAGCGCCGAGGGGAGTCGAAACCCGTACTTGACGAGCACCTCCTTGCGGGCACGGTCGCCGTGAAACATGCCGCCCACCTGTGGAATGGTGGCATGGCACTCGTCGATGACGACCAGCCAGTCGTCGGGGAAGTACTCCAAGAGCGTGGGCGGGGCCTCGCCCGGCGGGCGCTGGGTGAGGTGCCGAGAGTAGTTCTCGATCCCGTTGCAGAACCCCATCTGCTCGATCATCTCGAGGTCGAAGCTCGTGCGCTGCTCTAGACGCTGCGCCTCCAACAAGAGGCCTTGATCGCGGAACTCCTGCAGGCGCCAGAGCAGCTCGTCTCGGATGCTCTGCACCGCGTGATCGATCTTCTCGCGCGGCGTGACGTAGTGGCTCGCCGGGTAGAGGCACACCTTGTCGAGCGACTCGAGGCGCGTGCCCTTGAAGGGGTCGATCACGCGGAGCGCCTCCACCTCGTCGCCGAAGAGCTCGATCCGAATGGCACGCTCCGTGTCGTGCGCCGGCACCACCTCGATCACGTCGCCACGGGCGCGGAAACAGCCGCGGTGGAGGTCGGTGTCGTTGCGCTGGTACTGGAGCTCCACCAGCCGGGCCAGCAAGTCCTTCCGGCGGATGGTTTGCCCAGGCTCGATCTGCAGGATCATGTTGTCGTAGGCCTCGGGTGAACCCAGGCCGTAGATGCAGGACACGCTGGCCACGATGATCACGTCGTTGCGCTCGAGCAGGCTGCGGGTTGCGGCGTGCCGCAGCTTGTCGATGTGGTCGTTGATGAGGCTATCTTTCTCGATGTAGGTGTCGGACGACGCGATGTAGGCCTCAGGCTGGTAGTAGTCGAAGTAGCTGACAAAGTATTCGACGGCGTTCTTGGGGAAGAAGGACTTGAACTCTGCGTAAAGTTGGGCGGCGAGAGTCTTGTTGTGGGAGATGACGAGCGTGGGCCGCTGAATCTGCTGGATGACGTTGGCGATGGTGTAGGTCTTGCCGGAGCCGGTAACGCCGAGAAGGACTTGATGCTTGGCTCCAGCCTGCACGCTTGCGACGAGCTTCTCGATGGCCTGCGGCTGGTCGCCAGCGGGGGAGTAAGGCGCGATGAGGTCGAACATGATTCCGTAGCAACGGAGTTGCGAGACACAGTAGCCGACGGCGTGAGCCGTGGGGAAGTCGAGAAACCAAGCGAGCCGCAGCGCGGCGGCAGAAGGCTGGAGTCGAAGGTTCTTCCGCTCCTACGGAGCTTGAGACCTTTGCAACTTCACCCACGGCTAACGCCGTGGGCTACTTTCGGACGCTGCTCTGCAGCTATCGCAAAGTCGGCCAACGCACATGAACAATTTCCTCCAGCCGTGCGATGGACTGGGGCGAGAAGATTACTTTGCAGCCCATGCTTTCACCAAGTTGCGGACTTGGTTGCTGGGCACTCCCTGTCCTGCATCGAACTGGCTGGCAGCCCGATCGAGCGGGGTTGGCAAGGCGACCTCCTCCTGGGCAGACATCGGCGCGTCCTCAAATGACGAGAGCCATGCCGACAAGTCTCGCTGCTCGCCAGCGGGAAGCTCTTCGATGGGCGATTGGATTTCCACCATGGTGCTTATATGGCCGAAACTAAAGGTCGGCTCCGAAGGTGTCAAACGGAGCCGCCGCGCGACTCGGCCACGAGCCGGTCCACCGCGCCGATGAGGTCGTCGGCGCGAAATGGCTTGGAGAGGAAATGGTCGGTCTTGACCTCATGTTTGGCGAGTGTCTCGGGCTTCGCGGTGCCGCTGAGAAGAAGCGTCTTGAGGCGAGGAAACTTCGTCCGCACCTGGTTGATGAGGTCGAGGCCGTTGATGTCGCCAATCTCGAAGTCGGTCACAAGAATCACCGGGGGCGAAGCGGCGGCGAGCAGCGCCTCGCGGGCGGGCAAACCCTGATGGAACAACTCGGTCTCGTAACCGGCACCAGCGATAAGCTGCCGCGTGATCTCGCCGAGAAGCTGGTTGTCGTCCACGACGAACACGAGCGTGCCATTCGGTGGCGCCGGTTGGGGCTGGTTGGCACTCATGGGTTCTTGGGCGGTTGAGGGGGCACGATAGGGAGCGGGTGGCAGCCGGTCAAACCAGCCACCATAGGTAAATTCCGGAGCAGCGGCCACGAGGCGCCGATTCCTCCTCGCCCAATGCTGCGGCCCGTGCATAGTCCGCGCGTCCTGCTGATGAACGCCACGCGCGACAAGGCATACATACTCCGACTGGCTCCGC
The DNA here is from genome assembly GCA_005791875.1 of Verrucomicrobiales bacterium. Lineage (GTDB taxonomy): Bacteria > Verrucomicrobiota > Verrucomicrobiia > Limisphaerales > SXTU01 > SXTU01. The sequence goes on along the minus strand of SXTU01000286.1, from coordinate 23,929 downwards.
CAGCCCTCGCCCGTCTCCTCGGGCTGGCCGCCGCGCTGCTGGTGCCGTTCGCCGCGCACGCTGCTGAACCCGCCGCCAACCTCCGCAGCAAAATTCTGGCGGGCGAGGCCATCTCCTTCACCTCCAACCAGCCCGAGGGCGAACGCACAGTCCCCGCCGGCTGGCTCGCCGAGGCCGCGCGAAAGGGAGCGGCGGTCAACCTCAGCCGCGCGGTCATCACCGAACCACTGGACCTGCGGCACGCCGCCGTGACCAACCGCTTCCGGCTGGACCAGTGTGTGATCAAGGCCGCCGCCGACTGCTCCTTCGCCGTCTTCGAGCAGGGCTTTGATTTCACCGACAGCCAGTTTGTGGCGAGCGCTGATTTCACCGGGGCGGTGGCGCGGCGCGCGGGGTTGCTGAGGGGGACGACTTTTTCCGGCAACGCCATTTTCACGGACGCGACGGCGGAGGATGTCTTCCTCGTGCAAGGCGCGGCGTTTCTCGGCAAGGAATCCAGGTTCAACCGCGCGTCCTTCCTCAAGACTGCGGGCTTCGGCCCTGGGCCCGGCCAGCCCGCCGCGTCGTTCAGCGGCAACGTCACCTTCGAGCTGGCGCGCTTCGCTGGCGCGGTGAATTTCAACCGCGTGCGTTTCGGAGGCAGCACGAACAGCCAGGCCCTCTTCAAGAATGTCCGCTGCGAACGCGTCACCACCTTTCACGGGGCGGAGTTTCGCGGGGCGAGCGCGTTCGGCAACGCGGTGTTTCTCGGGAGCGTCGCGTTTGGACCGGAGGGCGAAGGCCCGACGGCCCTGCCGCCCGCGCGCTTTGTCGGCCCGGCGGACTTCGCCAGCGCGCAGTTCGGCGGCGAGGCTGACTTCACTCAAGTGCAGTTCCTTCAGCCCGCGCCGGTGAGCTTCGACGGCTGCGCGTTCAAGGACTACGCGAGATTCAGTCAGGTCCTGTTCGCAGGCGGCGCGTTGTTCTCGCAGGCGAAGTTCGAGGCGATGGCGGATTTTGAAAAAATCCGGTTCGAGGGTGCGGAGGCGAGCTTTCAAGACAGCACCATCGCGGGCCGGGCGAAATTCACGAGCAGCCAGTTCGCCGAGGCTGGCGACTTTCGCAACGTGCGCTTCGGCGGTGAGGCCTTCTTCAACGGTGCGGTCTTCGCAGCCGAGGCGCTCTTCACCTACGCCAAGTTCGACCGCGTGGTTTCCTTTGCCGAGGTCGGCGGGGAGCAAAAAGTGCCGGGCGCGAGCTTTGCGCACTTGGCGGTGTTCAACGGCGCGCTGTTTGCCTCGGACGCCTCCTTCGAGGGCACGCAATTCACCGCGACCAACCGGACGGTGTCCTTCTCGGCGGTCGTGTTCGGCGGCGAGACGGCCTTTGACAACGTCAAGTTCTCCGGCCAGGCAAACTTCGTGCGCGCGCAGTTTCTCTCGGCGGCAACTTTCATCGGCGCCGCCTTTCTCCATCCCGAGCAGACCGCGCAGTTCAACTCCATCAAGGCCGCCAAGACGCTCAACTTCACGGGCGCGCGGTTCGCCGGGGCGCTCGACTTCGTCGCGGCGGAGGCGGTGGGGCCGGTGCAGTTCGCGAGCGTCGTGTTTGGCGGCGACGCCTCGTTCAACGCGATGGCTGTCGAGCGCCATGCCGCCTTTGGGCCGTTCGGCACCAACCCACCGACGCACTTCAAGAAGTCGGCGGACTTCATCGCGGCGAAGATTGGCGCGCAGCTCGACCTCGCGGCAGCGCGCTTCGACGGCGAGGCATTGTTCCGTGGCGCGAACCTCCAGCGCGGATTGATCCTGAGCTGGAAGCCCGACGGCACCGGCGCGGTCCACGCCGCTGAGTTCCGCGCGCGCGCGGACTTCCGCAACCTCCAGGCGGCGGAACGCGTGCAGATGGCGGGCGTCACCTTCCATGACGAGGCGGCGTTCGACTCGACGAAGTGGGACGTGCCGATGGCCTTCGAGGAAGTGCGCTTCCGCAAAGGCGCAACCATGACGCGCGCAGCGTTCCCGCAAGGCGCGGACTTCAGCAGCGCACGGTTCAAAGGCACGCTGGACCTCACCGACTCCACCTTCCGCACGCTGCGCCTGACCAGCGAGTCCCAATGGACCGACGGCCCCATCGAGCTGCGCGGCAGCACCTACGAGGAATTCAGCGGCAACGTGAACGCCCTGCTGGAGGCGTTCACCCGCGCCGACCGCCCCGTCCTCACGCGGCTCGAGCGCTCGTTGCGGCAAGTGGGCCGCGACGACGAGGCCGACGCCGTCTATCTACAGAACCAGCACCGCGAACGCCGCCAGACCTGGATCGAGCACAAATACGGCGAGTGGTTTTTCCGGTCGCTTTACGGCGCGCTCGGCAACTACGGCGTCCGCCCCTACCGGCTGCTGCTCTTCTCCGCCGTCCTCGTCTGGCTGGGCGCGCTCGTCTTCAAGCTCCCCGGCGCGGTGAAGCACCGAGACAAGGCGGCCCAGGCAATACCGCTCACCACATTTGACGCCGTGGCGTTGAGCATCTGCTACTTCCTGCCCGTCGAGTTCCCGCTCGAGGAGGAATGGATCGCGGCCACCAGCCCGCTGACCTACCGCCTGCCCTTGGTGAACAAGACAATCCAAGTCCGCCCCGCCGCGATGGCGAACTTCGTCCTCCGCCTCTCCGGCTGGATCGTGGTGCCACTTTCCCTCGCGGCGGTGACGGGGTTGTTGAAGACGAATAATTAGCACTTCCTCTCCCTCTCTCGATAGGTGGGGAGATTGCCTGCCGTGGCTCGTGGGTCGCACTGCGCACTGCCTCGTCTCACCCATCCTCACACACCTTGTCTTCCCAGGTGACGCTGCTTAACCTCCCTCCATGCAAAAGTTTCTCCACCTCGCCGCCCTCGCCGGCCCGCTTGCCATCGCTTCCGCCGACGAACTCCAGCTTCGCGACAAATCCTCGATCACAGGCCGCATCCTCGCCGAGAAGACCGACCAGGTCTTCGTTGACCTCGGCTACACCGTCATCGCCGTTCCGCGCACCCAGATCACCAACATCCTCCGCACCAGCGACAAATCCACCTCCGCCAAGAAAACCACCGACCCCGTCGCCAAGGCCTCCGTTCCTCCCGCAGCCGCCACCGACACTAAAAACCTTTTCACCGTCAACACCACCCCGCCGCCCGAGCGCTCCGTCCGCGAGCTGATGGCCCAGCTTGGACAAGCGGTCGTCCAAGTCCGCACACCCGGAGGCCTTGGCTCCGGCTTCATCATCAGCGACGAAGGCTATCTCATCACCAACTTCCACGTCATCGAGGGCGAGACGCAGATTTCCATCGAAGTCTTTCACCAGCTCAAGGGCCAGTTGGAGCGCAAGGCCTACAAGCAAGTTCGGATCATCGCCATGCACAAGTTCGCAGACCTCGCCCTGCTCAAGATCGAGGACCCCGGCGCGCCGAAGTTCTCCCGCGTCCCTCTCGGCGATGCTGACCTGCTTTCCGTCGGCGAGCGCGTCTTTGCCATCGGCAGCCCGCTCGGTCTGGAACGCACCGTCACCGAAGGCATCCTCAGCACCAAGACCCGGCAGATGCAGGGCAGCCTCTACCTTCAGACCACGACCCAGATCAACCCCGGCAACTCCGGCGGCCCGCTGTTCAACCTCCGTGGTGAAGTCGTCGGCGTCACCAACATGAAGATCACGTTCGGTGAGGGCCTCGGCTTTGCCATACCCATCGAGCAGGTGAAGCACTTCCTCTCCCACCGCGACGCCTACGCCTACGACGCCGACAATCCCAGCAACGCCTACCGCTACCTTCCCCCGCCCAGCCGTGGCCCGAAGGCCAGTGCCAAGTGACTCCGTGAACACGAGTGTTCCGTGTTCAGAAATCAGTGGCCAAGGGAGAGAACCCACGAGCTGCCAAGGTCTGCGGTTTCAGCCCCTGAAACCGTGGCCGCTGTAGCGGCGCTCTGTGAGCGCCGTGCTTTGGCTGGCGATCGGCGAAGGACAAAACGCTCGGCGGTCACAGACCGCCGCTACAGGTTCAGCGGTCGGGAGGAAAAGACACCGCTTGCTTGCGAACGCAGCCAGTCCATTTCAGGAGTGTTTTTCGGGACACGCCGTCTAACCTGCCGCTATGAAATTGCTGCTGGCTGTCGCCACTTTTCTCTCCGTCGCCGGTTCCCTCCTCGCGGCTCAACTGCCGCCTAATTATCCCGCACAGCGGGCGGAGGCGGAGAAGTTGTCTGCCGAGAAATCCTTCCTCAAGGCGAACGAGATTTACCGTGCGGTGAATGTCACCAACCTCCCGCCCGCCGAGCAGCGCTGGGTGTTGTTCCGGCGCGCGGACACGCTGTGGCGGTCGGAGGCGAGCACGCAGCGGGCGGACAACACGAAGTTCAATCAGGCGAGGCAGGAGCTGAACGTCCTCGTGCGCGATGTGCAGCGCGAGGAGGAGAAGGACCGCGGGTGGGTCGAGATTCAGGAGTCGCTCGGGGACTCGTATTGGACGCCGCGCAACCAGCGCAACTGGGGCGGCGCGTGGCAGCATTATTCACAGGTGCTCGACTGGTGGGCTGGCCAGCGTGCGTCGGACGAGTCGCGGGCGCGCTACCTCGACATCGTGTGGCGTTCCGCCAAGCCGCCGGGGGCGGAGCCTTATTATCGCTACGGGAACTACGGGAATGTGATGCCGCTCAACATCCTGGAGAACGCGCTGAAGATTGCCACGACGCCGAACGACAAGGCCCACGCGCATTATCTCCTCGCGGTGTCGTTCAACTACCACGGCGGTGATTGGGACGCCCGCGCTCGCGTGCCGGAGCATTACGAGGCGGCGCTGAAGCCGGGCAAGGGGACGGATTGGTATGACGACGCGCTGTATCACTACGCCGAGTGGATGATGAACCAGGGCCGCGCGGTGCCGCTCAAGGACGGCAACTGGACGCAGGAGCAGGATTACGTGAAGGCGCTCGCGCTGTTCCGGCGGCTGGTCGCGGAGTTCAACAAGGGCGAGACGCGGTTCTGGGAGCAGGCGCAGGCGCAGATTCGCAACATCACGCAGGTCAACCTCGGCGTCGGTGTGTCACACGTCTTCCTGCCGGACTCGGAGGTTCAGTATCATCTCAACTGGCGGAACCTGAAGCGCGTGGAGCTGGCGCTCTATCCCGTGGACCTCACGAAGGACGTGAACCTCACCCAGCTCGACGACAAGAAGCGCACGGACTGGCTGCGCTCGATTGAACTGGCCGGGCGCGAGAAGGCGAAGTCTTGGGAGCACGACACAAAGGACAAGGGTGACCACCGTCCCGGCAACGCGCAGTTGCGACTCGACGGCAAGCTGCGCCCCGGCGCTTACGTGCTCGAAGCGCAGGGCGGCGGGCAGTCCGTGCGCGACCTCGTGCTGGTGACGGATGCGGCGCTGGTGTTGAAAACTTCCGGCAAAACCGCGCTCGTCTTCGTCACGGACGCGCTCTCCGGCAAGCCACTGGCGAACGCGAAAACCCGCCTGTGGGAGCGCTGGCACGTGGGGAACAACAAGTGGGAAGCGCGTTCGCAGGACAAGGTCACGGACAAGGACGGCCTCGCGGTCTTTGAAGTCACGCGGGTGGTGAACAACAACGTCGAGGTGTTCGCCGCCGCCATCGCGGGGGATAAGCAGGCCTTCAGCCCCGGCAACACTTACCATCAGCGCGACCCGCACGAGTCGTGGCGCATCTACGCCTTCACCGACCGCCCGGCGTATCGCCCGAAGGAGAAGGTCGAGTGGAAGGCGATTGTCCGGCGTTACAATGGCTCGGTTTATTCCACGCCGGCGAACGCGACGATTACTTACACCATCACCGGCCCGGACGGCGCGAAGGTGAAGGAGAGCGACCTCACGCTGAACGAGTTTGGCACCGGCTGGGCGTCGCTCGAACTCACGGAGTCGCAGCGGCTCGGCGAGTATCACGTGCAGTTCCGCGACCAGGCCAGCAACGCACACATCGGCAGCGCGACGCTCTTCCGGCTGGAGGAATACAAGCTGCCGGAGTTCAAGGTGGCCGTGCAGACGCCGGAGGAAAGCGGCCGCAAGAAAGCCTTCCGCACCGGCGACCGCGTGGAGGTGAACGTGCAGGCGGACTATTACTTCGGCGGGCCGGTGGCGAACGCGACGGTCGAGGTCATCGTTCACCAGAACCCGTATCACTTCGCGTGGAAGGAGCCGCGCGAGTTCGGCTGGTTCTACGAGGAGAATCAGAGCTTCGGACGCGGTCGTGGTTTTCGCGGTGGTGGCGGCGGGCAGATTCTGAAGCGCGAGACGCTCAAGACCGACGCGACGGGCAAGGCGCGGCTGGAGTTCGAGTCGCCGAAGGATTACGGGCAGGACTTCGAGTTCCGCATCGAGGCGCGCGTGGTGGACGCCAGCCGCCGCGAAATCACCGGCAGCGGCACCGTGCGCGTCACGCGCCAGCGCTACTACGTCAACGCCAAGCCGGAGCACAACCTCCACAAACCCGGCGACAAGGCGACGGTGAACTTCCGCGCGCAGGACGCGAACGAGCAGCCCGCCGTCATCGAAGGCATCGTCAAGGTCACGCGCGAATACTGGGAAGAAATCTGGGTGAATCCCGCCGGCAAGGAAGTGAAGGGGCCGGAGCTGAAGGCGCTGCAAAGCGACGGGAAGTTCCCGCCCGCGCCGCAGGTGGGGCAGCGTCCGTGGCGGCTGAAATTCCGGGGTTATCACAGCGATGACATTCTCACGCGCGCGCTCAAGACCGACGCCGAGGGCAAGGTGAACTTGGTCTTCACGCCGGAGCGCGAGGGCTACTACAAGGTGACGTGGCTGACGGAAGACGCGTTCCCGAATCGTCCACCGCAGCCCATCCGCGCGGAGACGACGCTGTGGGTCGCGAACAACACGAGCACCGAGCTAGGCTACCGGCATGGCGGCGTGGAAATCATCGTGGACCGCGACACGTTCCGCAGCGGGCAGAAGGCCCCGGTCATGCTCGTGGCGAACAGCAACGACCGTTACGTGCTCTTCACCGTCGAGGCGGATGAACTCATCAGCCATCAGGTGGTGCATCTCACGGGCACGGTGAAGCTGGTCGAACTGGCCTTGAGCGATGCCCATGTCCCGAACGTGTTCCTCAGCGCTGCGATGGTCGCGGACAAGCAGGTTCACATGGACACCAAGCAGGTCATCGTGCCGCCCACGAAACATTTCCTCACGGTGGACGTGAAGCCCGACCGCACCCAATACCAGCCGCGCGAGGATGGCACGCTGCTCGTCACCGCGCGCGACCACGAGGGCAAGCCCGTCGCGGCTGAAGTGGCTGTCGGGCTGGTGGACGCGTCGGTCTATTACATCCAGAGCGATTACGCGGGCGACCCGCGCCAGTTCTACTTCGGCACGAAGCGCCAGCAGCGCACGCAGACACAGAGCACGTTCAACCAGAAGTCCTACGCGAAGCTCGTGGAGTGGGAGGAGGACGGCGTGAAGATGGTGCTGGAGCAAAGCGACGCACGCGGGCGCGCGAAACGGCAGAAGAACGCGGAGATGGAGGAAACTGACAAGTCAGAGCTTCAAGAACTGCGGAAGTCCGGCATGGTAATGGAGCAACCGGCAAGTGGCTCCGGCGGTGCCAATCAGATGCGCGGACTGGCGGCGACGAGCGCGCCGGCGGCTCCGGTTGCCCTTTCAATGGCGATGGACGGCGCGCCCATGGCATCCGCCGCGATGCCCATGGCGAAGTTCTCCCGCGACGAGAAGGCCAAGTCCGACAAGCAAGCCGCTGGCGAAGGCGGCGAGGAACCAAACGTCATCGTCCGCACGGACTTCCGCTCGACCATCATTTGGCTGCCGGACGTGAAGACCGGCGCGGACGGCACGGCGCGGGTGCCGGTGAAGTATCCCGACTCGCTCACCGGCTGGAAGGCCACAGCCCGCGCGGTCGGCAGCGGCGCGCAGTTCGGCATCGCGAACTCGACCACGCGCACGAAGCAGCCGCTCATCGTGCGTTTGCAGGCCCCGCGCTTCTTTGTCGTGGGTGACGAAGTCGTGTTGAGCGCGGTGGTGAACAACAACACCGACCAACCGCTCGACGTGAAGGTCACGCTGGATGCGTCGGGGAACTTGGCGGTGGCGGGCAGCGTTGGCACCGCGCCGAAGTCAGTCACCTTGAAAGTCGCCGCGAACTCCGAAGCCCGCGCCGACTGGAAGGCCCGCGTCCTGACGCCCGGCGAAGTTCGCCTCAAGACCACGGCGGTCGGCGGGAAGTTCAGCGACGCGATGGAGAAGACTTACTTGTCCCACGAGCACGGCATCGAACGCTTCCTCACCAAGGCCGGCAAGGTGCGCGGCTCCGACATCACCGTGCGGCTCGACATCCCCGCCGCGCGCAAGAAGGACACCACCACGCTCGTCGTGCAGGTCGCGCCCAGCCTCGCGGTCACGATGCTCGACGCGCTGCCTTACCTGATTGATTACCCCTACGGCTGCACCGAGCAGACCATGAGCCGCTTCCTCCCGTCGGTGGTCACGGCGAAGACCTTGAAGGACCTCGGCCTTCAGCCCGAGGACGTGATGAGCCGCGTCTTCGGCGGCGTTGAAGCCCGGGCTGGTGGCGCTGCTCCGCCGAATCTCGGCGCGAAGAAAGACTTGGCCAAGCTGAACGAAATGACCGACGCCGGCCTCAAGCGCCTCTACGACTTCCAGCACGGCGACGGCGGCTGGGGCTGGTGGAAGGAAGGCCAGAGCGACCGTTGGATGACCGCCTACGTCGTGTGGGGCCTGACGCTCGCGCAGAAGTCCGGCGTGGCGCTGAAGGCCAACGTGCTGGAGCGCGGCGCGGCCTACCTCGACAAGACGCTCGTCGAGGAAGAGCTGAACCACGACATGCAGGCCTTCATGCTGCACGCGCTCGCCGTGCAACGAGCCGACGCCAAGCAAGCTGGCCTCACGCCCTTCCAGACCAAGGCCTTCGACAATCTCTGGAAGAACCGCGAGGCCCTCAACGCCTACACGCGCGCCCTGCTCGCGCTCGCCGCGCACCACTTCGGCAAGGCGGCGGAAGCGAAGACGCTCGTTGCCAATCTGGAGAACGGCGTGAAGCGCGACGACCGCCCGGACTTGTCCGTGCTCGTTCAACCCGCAACCCCAAACCCCAAACCCGAAACTTCAGTCATGGGCACGGCGCACTGGGGCGAGGACGGCATTTACTGGCGCTGGTCCGACGGCGGCGTGGAGGCGACGGCGTTTGCGCTCCGCGCGTTGCTGGCGATTGACCCGCAGAACAAGCTCATCGAGCCGGTCACGAACTGGTTGCTCAAAGGCCGGCGCGGCGCGCAGTGGAGCAACACGCGCGACACCGCCATCACCGTGCTCGCGCTGAACGATTACCTGCGCGTGACCAAGGAGCTGTCGCCCGAGTTGGAATACGAGGTGACGGTGAACGGCACGAGCATCGCCAAGCGCAAGGTCAGCGGCGCGGAGGTCTTCGCCGCGCCCAGCCGCTTCGCCGTGGACGCGAAGCTCATCAAGGACGGCGCGAACGACATCCGCATCAAGCGCAAGGGCGAGGGGCCGGTTTACTTCGCGGCGGAGGCGAAGTTCTTCAGCCTGGAAGAACCCATCCCCGCGAGCGGCAACGAGATTTTCGTGAAGCGCGAATACTTCAAGCTGGTGGGCCGCCCGACGCTGCTCAAGGGCCTGCTCTACGACAAGGTGCCGCTGCTCGATGGCGAGTCCGTCACGAGCGGCGAGCGCATCGAGACCGTGCTGACCATCGAGGCGAAGAACAACTACGAGTATCTGCTCTTCGAGGACCTGAAGCCCGCGGGCTTCGAGGCCGTGGCCGTGCGCAGCGGCGAGTCGCTCTATGCGCGCGAGCTGAAGAGCGGCGCGGTGGAACGGAAGTTTGGGGTCGTTGGACAGCCTGCGCCCTCTGTGCAGCCGAGTCCAAAGTCCAAGGGTCCAAAGTCCAAAGTCGGGGCGGCTGTTGCCGCGCCGGCAGCAGTGGCGGCTCCGGTGCTGGTGGCCGCCGCTCCGGCACGCGTGGGCATTGCGCCGCCCATCGCGGTGGTGCCGCGCCGGCCCATCGGCATTGGTGAGCCGGACTTCACGGGCCGCAACCGCTGGGTCTATCAGGAGCTGCGCGACCGCAAGGTGGCCCTCTTCCTCGACAAGTTGCCCGAAGGCGTCTGGCAGCTCCGCTACGAGATGCGCGCCGAAGTCCCCGGTGCCTTCCACGCCCTCCCCGTCCTCGGCCACGCCATGTATGTGCCGGAGATTCGGTGCAACGGCGCGGAGCTGCGCGTGACGGTGGTGGATGCGAAGTGAAGTGACATTGCAGACCGCACTCACCGACTTCGGCTTTGACAGAGACAACGCCGGCTGACAGGTTGCCCGCACACCAGTCGCCCAATGCAACCGAGCATCATCCGATCAGCCCGCGCGGGATTCACCCTGATCGAACTGCTCGTGGTTATCGCCTTCATCGCGATCCTGGCGGGGATGCTGCTGCCAGCGCTGGCCAACGCCAAGAACAAGGCGCCGTCAGACGAAGTGTTCCTCGAATGTGCGGCAGGTGGGCATGGCGATGCGGATGTATGCCGAGGAGTATGACGGCATCCATCCGGTGACCGTCGGCTTCGTGGACTTCGGGGGGCAAACGGGGGCGAACCTCCCCGGCTCAGTTTCCTATGCCTCGGCCTCCAACTTGGTGCCGGAAGCAAATCGCCCGCTCAACCGCTTCGCCGGCTCGGCGGCGGTGTTCGCCTGTCCGGGCGACAAAGGTTCAGCGGAGAAGAACGTCGCCAACGCGTTTCAGGCGGCAGGCACGAGCTACTTTCTCAACCACAACAGCCAGGGTTTCCGAAGCAAGGAGATCACCGGCAGCACACCGGCGCGGGCCATCCGTCTTTCTGAAATCGAGCTGAAGCCCGTCACCAAAATCATACTTGGCGATCTGCCTTGGGCAGCGGTCACCCCACAGACCAATCCAAAAAACTGGTGGCATAACCTCAAGGGCCAAGTGCGACACAACATGGTCTATGGCGATGGCCACGTGGAGTTCTACGAGTTCCCGGCTGCGATGACGACTTGGAGTTCGGCCCCAGTCTGGGACCGAGATTACTTTTGGTGGTGAGGCAGTTGACGCGCTCGCGTCGGCAGAGTGGAAACGTCCCGACCATCGGCGGTCGTCAGGAAGGCCCCCGGCTCAGTGAAACGCAAGGTGAGTGAACCCAACTCGGTGATGCGAAGGACGGGGAATCCTGTGCGCGAGAGTCGGGCGAGCAGTGCGGGCTTTGGGCGTTTGCCGGCGGGAAATTCCGAGTCGGTCAGGACAATGAGCCGTGGCTGGATCGCGGCGAGCAGGGCGTCACTGAGCGGCTCGCCTTGCTCCGGAATCCCGGCGATGACGAGGTCGGCTCGGAGGTCGGACTGGCGGGCGAGCAATGCTTTATCTCCAGCGGCACCGAGTTCGGAGAGCAGCAGCACGCGCACGCCGTGGAACTCGCCGCGCAGGACAAGCGCGTTGTCGTCCGCGCGGTCGAACTTGTCCGTGTCGGCGGGGTGCAGAACTTCCCAACCAGCCAGACGGTCGCCATCGGACACGGCCTTTCCCCGCGATGGCTCAGTGGAGAGTTGCTTGAGCGCGTCGCGATAGGCGGGGGAACGGGAGCGGGCGGGACTGGTGAAGGTATGCGTCGGCCCGAATTCCGTGGAGATGAGCTTGAAGCCGCCGACGCGTCGCTGGTCGCCGTGGGTGAGGGCGAGGTTCGCGAGCGTGTTGACGCCTTGCGCGCGGAGGAAAGGTTTCACGAGGAAGTTGGCGGCGGATTCGCTGCCACAGTCCACGAGCAAATCGTGGTCGCGGCCGGGCACATCGCAGAAGATGGCGTTGGCCCCCTGCCCTACCACGGTCAGGCGAACTTCGTCGCGCGCGCGAAATTCGCCGACCGACCACCCGCCGGCCAGCGCGAGGAGAATTCCCCATGACCAACGGCGCTTGCCCGGTGTCCACAGCCATCCAGCGACGAGGAAGAAGACGGCCGTGTAGAAAGCGAAGAACTCGAACGTGGTCGGCGTGCGGACGTAGAGGAACGCACCGGGCAGCGTGGTGGTCCATTCGCTGAACCAGATCATGCCGCGCATGAAGAGCCAGCCGGAGTGGTTGAAGGCGTCGGTGGCCCACGGCAGCCAGTCGCCGCAGACGAGCGCGCCGAGGTTGCACATGAGCGCGAGGCTGCTCAGGGGCACGACGACGAGATTCGCCAGCAAGCTGGCGGGCGTGAAGAGGTGAAAGTAGTGGGCGATGAGCGGCAGCGAGCCGAGCCATGCGGCGAGCGAGGTGGCAAGGCTCGTGGTGATGGCGCGCAAGGGCCAGTCCAGCCAGCGTTGCCAGCGCGGGCGAAGTTCATCGGGCAGGAATGGGTCGGTCTGGAGCAGGCGCTGACGGAAGTCTTCAAAGGGCGGCAGCAGAAGTGCGATGCTGAGAACGACGAAGAACGAAAGCTGGAAGCCGGCTTGAAAGAGCTGGCTCGGCTGCCAGAGAAGGATGATGAAGCCGGACGCGGCCAGGGAGTTTAGCAGGTTGCTCGGCCGCCGCACGGACCAGCCTGCGATGATGACGGTCATCATGAGGGTTGAGCGGATGGCCGAGGGCTGCCAGCCAGTCGCCGCGGTGTAGAACCAGATCAGCGGAACAATCACCGCTCCGCACGCGCCGCGCGGGAGTTGGGCGGCGCGCAGCACGGCCACGAGTATCCCGGCGATGAGCGCGATGTGCAGGCCGCTGATGGCGAAGATGTGCATCGTGCCGGAGCGCATGAACGGCTCGGAGACTTCGTCCGTGAGCGCCGTCTTCCAGCCGAGCGTCATGGCCCAGAGCAGGCGCAGTTCCTCGTCCTCGACCGGCAGGCCGCGCGCAAGCGTGCGCTGCGACCAGTCTCGGAAGCGGTCAGCAACGGGTGGTTGCGCGGGGGAATTTGTGTGCGTCACGAGCCGCCAGTCGTTCGTGTCGGCACATTGGAGCTGGAAGTAAATCCCCTGCCACGCGAGGAAGGCCCGGTAGTCGAACAGGCCTTCAGCGGGCGGACCTGGCGGCGTGCGCAGGATGCCGGTGAGTTCCATGGTGCGCCCCGCGAAGTAGTTCGAGGCCAGGACGCCGGGCGTCGTCACTGCGACGAGTCCGACGGTCGGCTGCCATTCGCCGCGCCGCTGGATGGCCTCGGTCTCGACGAGCGCGTGCGCACGCCAAGACTCCTTCTCGTCGCGCACGAAGACGCGGAGCGTCGGCGTCTCCACGAGTCGCGCGCGCAGTGTCACGATCTCTGCCTTGTCGGTGGCGAGGACTTTCAAGTCCACGGGCGACAGCACGGCAGAGCGCAGCGTCATGTTCGTCCAGCCGAGACAGACGAGCAGGGTCCAAAGCAACCAGCCGCGCCAGTTCTGGAGGATGAAAGCGGCAGCCACCAGAGCGCCTGCAACACACAGCAGGCCCGCCGGGGGCACTTGAAATCTCCATCCGCAAAGCACGCCCGCCGCATAAGCAAGCGCCACCGGCACGAGCGGATGCCGCCGGCAGAAGGCAACGAGGACTTGCACCGGAGTTGCGCCGGGCGGCTGGGGAGCAGGTTGGGTTCCCTGATCGTTCAAGCGGTGGAATCGGCCCGAGAGTAGAAGCTGCCCTCGGAGATGCAATCCCGCTCTTGCCCCTAGCGCTGCCGACGGCTCCAGAACCAGAGAATCACCAGCCCTGCCGCAGCACCGGCGGCATCCAGCGCCACATCGGCCAGCGAGCCTTGCCGCGTGGTGGTGAAGGTTTGGTGCCATTCATCACTCGCGGCGAAGAGCACGGCGAGGGCGAGGGCAAACGCGGCGTTTCGGTGAAAGCTGTCCTTTGTGCCCGCCGTCGTCCGCCGCTTCGCCCGCCAGATCAGCGCGGCCAGAATCGCGTAGCCGACGGCGTGCCCGGACTTGCGCACGGCGAATTGCGCGCGGTCCAGCGCGGCAGTGGAAATCTCCGGGACGAGCCAGCGCAGGACTGGGGCGAGGATGCGGGAAGTTCGGCGGGGCGCGCCTAAGTCTGTCGAGGCGGTGAAGAGCAGCGCCATCCAGAGCGCCACCAGGAGCCATGCATGGAGAGCTGCGCGCACAGGCGGGCCGCGACTCAGTCCTGGCCGGAGTGGTAGCCCTCGACGCGGGCGGCCACGTCGCGGAACTTCATGTCCACCTCGTAAATCTGCTCGAACTGGTTCTTCGCCTCGTCCTTCTTGCCCAGCTTCTCCAGCACGCAGCCGAGGGTGTAGAGCAGCTCCTTTTGCTCGTCGTCGAAGCCAGCCTTCTCCTTGAGCGCGCTCTGGAGCTTGCGCACGGCCATCTCGTTCATGTTGCGGGCGGCCATGCAGCGGGCGCTGTAAAGCATCGCTTGCAGCCGCCGGTGAGGAGCGTTCTCCGCCTGCTGGAATTCCGGCTGTGCCTCGGCGATGCGGCCATGGTTGAAATAGAGCAGGCCCAGTTCGAAGCGAATCGCCTTGTCGGTGGGATACTTCTCCACGCGACTGAGGCAGTCGGTGAGGATGAACGCGTCGCGCTCGGCGGCGATGGCGACCTTCTGAGCCTCGTAATCTTCCAAGGCCGGGTCGAGCTGCTCGATCACCTGATTGTAGCGCCGGACGATCATGTCGTTGCGGGTCTGTTCGAGCGTGGCGTCCATCGCGCCGGGGACCTTCTCGATCTCGTTGTAGAACACGATGGCCTGGTAGTAATCCTTCTGCTGCGCGTGAAGCTCGGCGATGTTCTTGAGGAGCTTGATGTTTCCCGGCTCGGTGGCGAGCCGCGCCAGATATTGCTCGATGAGGCTCTGGGACTGAGCAGCGTCCTTGGTGATGCGCGATTCCTGCTCCAGCCGAGTGGCCTCGCCCTTGTCCTTCAGAATGTCGCGGAAAGTCCCCGTGCCGTCGGCGATGTTCTCGTAACCGCCTTCCTCGAGCGTGCGCTTGGCGGAAATGTTCTTGGCCATCTCATTCAGTCGCGGGTCGTTGGGATGGTGCCGGAGCAGCGCGGCGAAGACTGACTCGGCCTTGTCGTTCTGGCCGATGGCTGTGTAGGCCTTGGAGAGGCGGATGGAAACATCCTTGTCCGTGGGTGATTCCTGGCGCATGGCCTCCAGCGAGTAAATCGCGCTGCGCGGAAAGTCGGCCGCGATCGCCGCCTGCGCGAAGATGTCGTGGGCGAGGTTGCTGCGGGGATCGCCTGCGATGACCTGTTCCGCGATGAACAGAGCCTCCAGTGGCTGGCTCTCGACGAGGAACTTGGCCTTCGCGAGGGCGGGGCCGCTGCCCGCGCTGCTCACGAGCTTCTTGAAGAGGCCCGATTTCTCCCCCGCCTTCTTCTGCGCCGCCTTGCGCAGCGCGTCGCGCCCGGAGAGGAAGCCCGGCTCCGCCTTCAGGACGGCGAGCAGCAGCTCGATGGCGTAGTCCAGGTTGTTGCGCTCCAAGGCGGCGACGCCTTTCTCAAACCGCTCGCGCACTCCGCGCGGGATTTCAGACGAACTCTTCTCTGGCATGGGAAAAAGCTATGAACTGGCGCGCAAAAAATCCACGCAAAATCTCGACGGCTGTCGCAGCGCGGGGAGATTACCCTTGCACCGCCGGTCAAAATAGATTCAATACGCGCCGTTCGTTGCGCACGTGGTGGAATTGGCAGACACGCTACTTTGAGGTGGTAGTGCCGAAAGGTGTGCAGGTTCAAGTCCTGCCGTGCGCACCAAACTCATCCTAACCCTTGGCGGCCGCCCGCTCCTTCATTTCCTTCTCCAGCTTCTCCAGCTCCGGCTTCATCACGGTCTCGACACACTTGGGGCAGATGCCGTGGCTGAACTTCACGTCAGCGTGATGGCCGATGTATTGTTCCACCGTCTGCCAGTAGTTCTCGTCGTTGCGCACGCTCTTCCAGTAAGCGCAGATCGGAAGGATGCCACGGAGCTGCGTGATCTCCGCCAGCGCGTGCTCCAACTCGGCCACTCGGTTGGTCAGCTCCGCCTGCAACTCCATTATGCGCACGCCCACGTTCACGCGCGCCTGAAGCTCCGGCTCGTTGAACGGCTACACAATGAAGTCGTTCGCCCCCGCTTTCAGCCCGACGACGATGTCCTCTGGGTTCGACATCCCGGTGAGCATGAGGAGGTAGGTCTTCTTGATGGCGGGTGTTTCCCGGATGCGCTTGCAGAGCTCCACGCCGTCCGGCTCCGGCATGACCCAATCGAGGATGGCGATGGGCGGCACGTTCCGCCCTGCAAAGCAAATTCCAAGTCTCCTCGCCGTCCTTCGTCTCGATCACCTCATGTCCCCACGAAACAAGCAGCGACGCGAGGCGACGGCGCACGACCATGCTGTCGTCGGCGATGAGGATTTGCATGCGGGGTTCGAGTTGAGTGGTTTGCTGGCGGCAAGCTGCGCCGACCGGATACCATCATCGAGTGAGGTTCCGTCGGACGAACGTGACTGGCTCAAGCCCCGTTCTCGCGCGCAGTAACAAACCTCTCCACATACTTGCCGAGCATGTCCGCCTCCAGATTCACCGCGTCGCCGGCCTTCCGCTCGCGCAACGCCGTCACGGCAAACGTGTGCGGGATGATCCAGATGCGGAGCCCGCGCTTCGTCACGCCCGCCACCGTCAGGCTGATGCCGTCCACCGCGATCGAGCCTTTGAACACCACGTAGCGCAGCACCTCCGCAGGGGCCGCGATGTCCAGCACGTGGTCCGCGCCGGAGCGTTCCCAGCGCGTGATGCGCCCGACGCCGTCCACATGGCCCGTGACGAAATGTCCGCCGAGCCGGCCGCCCACAGCGAGCGAGCGCTCCAGATTCACGAGTGAACCAGCCGCCGCGAACTGGAGATTCGTCCGCTCCCACGTCTCTCGCAGCAGGTCGAAGCGCACGAGCTTGTCGCGGCCGCGCGCTGTCTGCTTCACCACGGTCAGGCAGCAGCCGTTCACCGCCACGCTCTCGCCGAGTTTCAAGCCACGCGCGACCACGCGGCACCACACGGTCAGCTCGATGCCCGCGTTCGTCGCGCGCACCGCAGCCACCGTCCCGGTCTCTTCAACAATTCCCGTGAACATACTTTGCCTCTTACTCCTGCTCGTGTTCCTGATCCTCCTCCTTCCCCACCCGCGCCGACAGCCACAAATCCTCCCCCAGCCGCCGCCACTCCACCTCGCGCAGCTCGATCAAGTCCGCCAGCCGCTGCGCCCCCTGCCCCGCCACGCCGCGTCGCGCGTCGCGCCCGCCGAGAATCTTCGGCGCGTAGAAGAACGCCACCCGCTGCGCCAGGCCAGCATTCAGAAAAGCCGCATTCACCTCACCGCCGCCCTCCACGAGCAAGCTCGACACCCCCTCGCTGCCGAGGCGTTTCATCAGCCAGCGCAGGTTGATGCGCCACCCGCTCACCGGAGCCACGCGCACGCGCACGCGCGCCGCCAACGCCATGACCCGACGCGCCGGAGCCGTGCGGCCCACGACCACCGTCGTAAGAGCCGCGAACTCATCGCTCACAACGGCTGCGTCCAGCGGCGTGCGGGCGAAAGAGTCGAGCACGTAGCGCCGCAGCGGCTTGCGCATGCGTCCGTTTGGCCCGCGCGCGGTGAGGCTCGGATTGTCCGCGAGCACCGTGTTGATGCCGACCAGCACCGCGTCCGAGGCGGAGCGCAGCCGCATCGCCACCTGCCGCGAACGCTCGCCGGTAATCCACTTCGACTCGTCGGACGCCGTCGCGATCTTTCCGTCCAAAGTCATCGCCGCCTTCACGGTCACAAACGGCGTGCGGTGGACAATCCAGTGATTGAACGCCTCGTTGAGGCGCGTCGCATCCGTGGCCATGTCGCGCCCTCTTCTCCCTCGCCCCTCGGAGGGGAGAGGTCCGGGGTGAGGGGTAAAGGCGTTCCTTTCCTCGCTGGCAACCGTTACTGTCAGGCCCGCCTTCCTCAAAATCTCCAAGCCTTCTCCCGCGTGCAGTGGATTTGGATCCACCGCCGCCACGACCACGTGCCGGATGCCCGCCGCGAGAATCGCCTCCGTGCAAGGCGGCGTGCGTCCACGCGTGCAGCATGGTTCCATCGTCACGTAGAGAGTCGCACCGCGCACTCGTTCGCCGCGCTTCGCCGCGTCGCACAACGCCTCGACTTCCGCGTGTGGCATTCCCGCACGCCGGTGCCACCCTTGGCCAATCACCTTGCCGCCGCGCACCAGCACCGCGCCGACCATCGGGTTCGGCGACGTCCGACCCAGCCCCCGTCGCGCCAGTTGCAGCGCGCGGCGCATAAAGGATTCGTCTGAAGCGGCCTTGCTCACGGGCGACAAGGCAAGCAGCCCGTTCGCCCGCCGTCGAGATTGAAGCACCAAACTCAACTTCAACTTCCGCCCGCCCGCCACGCCTGCTACTCTGCCGCCGTGGATTTGGCGGCATACAAAGCGCGGCGACCGCGACGCGACCAGGCGAGCCTGCTCGTGGTGGCGTTCGTCTGCTCCCTCCTCGCGCATGTCGTGTTCATGCTGGCGTGGGAGTTCCGCGCACACCTGCCGCACTTCGCGTTCATGGACTGGCTCAAGTCCCAGTCAGCCAAGCTCAACCCCGCCGCGCTGATCATGAAGCTCGACGAGCCGAAGCCGGTGTCACCGGAGTTGAAGAAACTCCTCGCCACCCAGCCGCCGCCGGAAGACCCGCCGATGCCCCAGCTCACCTTCGTGGATGTGGACCCTGCGCTCGCCGCCGAACCGCCGAAGGACGCGAAGTATTACTCCGCCGTCAGCACCAAGGCCGCGAACCCGGACACGAAGATCGAGTCGAACGTCCCGAAGATTGACGGAAGGCAAGAGCAGTTCGCCAAGGTCACGGAAGTCACCAAGCCCTTGCCGCCCGCCGAGCCTCCGCCCACGCCCAAGCCTAAAGCCCCCACCCCACCACCCGAGGCCAGGCCCACACCCGAGCCAAAGCCGCAGCCCCCACCACCGGCTCCGAAGGCCGCCCCGACTCCGCAGCCCAAGCCCGCCCCGCAAGCCGCTCCGCCGAAGAAAGCCGAACCGCAGCCCTTGCAACCCGCGCCGCCTTCCCCACCGAAGCCCGCTGGCGAGACTCTGCCGCAACCCAAGACCGCGCCAACTGCTCCGCCTTCACCTGCTCCCACGCAAGTCGCGAAGTCCACCACGGATTTTCTCGGCAACCCGTCGTTGAACCCCAGCACCGCGAAGCCCACGCCGCCGCCGGAGCCGGGCGATGCCGACACGAAGCTCTCGCGCCCGCGCACTGTGAAGGAAGCCCTCGCGCGCAAGCAGGAGAGCGGCCTCGTCGGCGAACGGATGAAGCAGGACGGCGGCGTGAGACACCTCGGCGTCAGCGCGCTGGACGTGCGCGGCATGGCGTTCGGCGCTTACGACGCGGCCATCATCCACGCCATCCAGCAGCGCTGGTATAGCCTGTTGGAGTCGCGCCCCACACCTCGCGGCAAGGTGGTGGTCGAGTTTCGGATGCACTTCGATGGCCGCGTGACGGGCATGAAGGTCAACGATGCCGACGTGGGCGAACTCTACTCGCTCTTCTGCCAGAAGGCCGTGCAAGACCCCTCGCCCTATCCGCGCTGGCCCAGCGACATGCGCCGCCAGTTGCAGGCCGACCACCGCGACGTGCGCTTCACGTTCCACTACAACTGATGCGAAGTTGAGAGTTGGGGAGTTGAGAGTTGAGAGTCGGAAGCCAAAGCCGTTCGCCGCCGTGCCTCTCAACTCTCAACTTTCATCTTTCAACTAGTCCGTCCGCCCGTCATCAATGCCGCCCGACAAATGGAACAGGCCATCTACATCGTGCTGACGCTGACCTCGGTCATCAGCCTGACCTTCATCATTGAACGCGGCATCGCGCTCCGCATGGCGCGCGTCATCCCACCCGTCCTCGAGGAGGCGGTCGAGAACTGCGAGACCGCCGCCGACCTGCCGATGCTCCGCCGCTCGTGCGAACAGCATCCCTCGGCGCTGGGCCGGCTGCTCCTCGTCGCCGCGAGCCACCTCGACTGCCCCAAGGGCGAGAACATTGACGCGCTCCAGACCAAGGCTCGGCACGAGATGGCGCAGTTGGAACGCGGATTGGTTGTGCTGGAGATCATCACGGGCATCGCCCCGCTGCTAGGCTTGGTCGGCACGGTCTATGGGTTGATCCTGCTCTTCACCGGCCTCGGCCAGCAGACGCTCGGCGGGGACAACACGCTCTTCGCCGCCGGCATCGCGCTTGCCTTGCGTGCGACGCTTCTTGGCCTGCTCGTCGCGATTCCCTCGCTGGTCGCGTGGAGCTACTACAGCAAGAAGGTGGAGTCCTTGGCCGTCGAGATGGAGACGCTTTGCGACGAATTCCTCCAGCGGCAATACCGGGCGGCGAACCGCACCTGAACCGAAGTATTTTTGACCACGGATGAACACGGAAAGACACGGATGGGATTGGGGACAGCGTGTTGCGTGTTGCGTGTTGCGTGAGTCTCGCCGGATGCGCCCTGCCGCGATCACGCAACACGCAGCACGCAGCACGTTTTCATCTGTGCTCCTCCGTGGTTCCAATCCCCTCGGCTAAGTGCAATTCCTCGCCCGCAAACGCCGCCTTCCGCCCGCCGTCATCATCGTGTCGTTGATTGACGTGCTGATGGTCGTGCTCATCTTCCTGATGGTCACGACCACCTTCCGGCAGCAGCCGGCGGTGAAGCTTACGCTCCCCGAGTCCAAGCAGGCGAAGGAAGGCGTCAGCGAGAAAGTCCCGCCGCTCTTCGTGGACATCGTCAAGACCGCGCCGCACTTGCACTTCAGCGGCAAGCCCGTCACTGCCGAGAAGTTGCAGGAGGAACTCGCCGCCAAGGCTCGGGAAAACCCCAACGTCACCCTTGCCATCCGCTCCGACACCGAAGCGCCCGTCGGCCAGCTAGTGAAGGTGATGGACGCCGCCAAAGCCGCGAAGATCAAGGCCGTCACCGCTTACACCAAGCAGCCGGGGCAAAAGTGAGGGGAAGGAAAGTGATTAGTAATGAGTGAAGCGTGCGAACCGAGTGGAACTCCCGTGCCACCGATGCCCGACTAATCACTAACTACTAATCACTTTCTTCCGCCGCCACTCTTCTGCTCTACTCACCCGCACGTTTATGAAACATCTGCTCCGCCTCACCGCCCTCACTCTCGCGCTTGGCCTCGCTTCCGCCGCCGCGCAGGCACCCAAGCCCGCCAAGAAAGACGCCAAGAAAGCGCCCGCCGCCAACGCCGGCCAGGCCATCAACGAGAACAAGGCCACGCCACTCGAACGCATCAAGGTGCTCAAGGATTTCAAGGTCGAGCTGCTTCACTCCGTCCCCATCGGCGAGCAAGGCTCGTGGGTCAACCTCTGCACCGATGGCAAGGGCCGCATCATCGCCAGCGACCAATACGGCGGGCTGTTCCGCTTCGCCCCGCCAGCGCCCGGTAAACCGCTTGACCCGGCGACCATTGAGAAAATCCCCGCCGCCATCCGCGCGGTGAACGGCTTGCTGTGGTTCAACAACGGCCTTTACTGCGCCGTGAATGACTACGAGAACAAAATCCCCAGCGGCCTCTACCGCGTGACGTCCTCGAAGAACGACGATGTGCTCGACAAGGTGGAATTGCTCCGCGATATGCAGGCGCGTGGCGACCACGGCGTCCACGCCATCGTGCTCGCGCCGGATGCGAAGTCACTCTTCCTCATCACCGGCAACGGGACGAAACCCACGGCGTTCAGCTCGTCGCGCGTGCCGCTCATCTGGGGCGAGGACCACGTCCTCCCGCGCATGCCCGACGGTCGCGGCTTCATGCGCGAGGTGCTCGGCCCCGGCGGCATCATTTACAAGGTTTCGCTGGATGGGAAACACTTCGAGGCCTACTCCTCCGGCTACCGCAACATCTTCGACGGCGCGTTCAACCGCGACGGCGAGCTGTTCACCTACGACGCGGACATGGAATACGATTTCAACACGCCGTGGTATCGCCCGACGCGAGTGAACCACGTCACCAGCGGCTCCGAATACGGCTGGCGCAACGGCGCGGGCAAGCGCCCTGAGTGGTATCCCGACAACCTCGGCGCGGTCGTCAACATCGGCCCCGGTTCGCCCACCGGCGTGACCTTCGGCTACGGCGCGAAGTTCCCCGCGAAGTATCAGGACGCGTTTTACATCCTCGATTGGAGCTGGGGCAAACTCTACGCCGTCCACCTCCAGCCCGACGGCTCCAGCTACACCGCCACGCGCGAGGAATTCCTCTCCGGCGCGCCGCTCCCGCTCACCGACGCCATCATCCACCCCGGCGACGGCGCGATGTATTTCGCCATCGGCGGGCGCAAGGTGCAGTCCGGCCTCTACCGCGTGACTTACACGGGCAAGGAATCCACCGCCCTCGTGCCGCCTCGCACCACGACCGCGCAAAGCAAGGAAGCGGGTGCCCGCGCGCTTCGGCATTCGCTCGAAGCCTTCCACGGCAAGGCCGACCCAAAAGCCATCGCCGCCGCGTGGCCGCACTTGAGCAGCAGCGACCGCTACCTCCGCTGGGCCGCGCGCACCGCGCTCGAATGGCAGCCCGCCGCGACGTGGGCCGACAAGGCCTTCGCCGAGAAGGACGGCGGCAAACAGGTCGAAGCCCTGCTCGGCCTCGCGCGCCTGACCGGCATTGACCCGCAGCATCGCAAGCCGGCGGACGCGCCCGTGGACACCGCGATGGCCGCAAAGATTTACGCCGCGCTGGGGAAGCTGGATTGGAAGACGCTCAACCAAGAGCAGCGCCTCGCGCTCGTCCGCACTTACTCCATCAGCCTCGTCCGCTTCGGACAGCCCGATGAAGCGACCCGCCAGCGCGCGATTGCCAAGCTCGACCCACTGTTCCCGGCCGAGAACTTCCCGCTCAACTGGGTGCTGTGCGAGACGCTCGTCGCGCTCCAATCGCCGAACATCGCGGCCAAAGGCATCGCCGCGCTGAAGAACGCGCCCGGCCAGGAGGAGCAGATGGAATATGCGCGCTCGCTGCGGATGCTCAAGACCGGCTGGACCACCGCGCTGCGCACCGACCAGTTCAACTGGTTCCTGCGCGCCGCGAACTACCGGGGCGGCGCGAGCTTCGAGAAGTTCATCGAGTTCATCCGCACCGGAGCCGAGGCCACGCTGACCGAAGCCGAGAAGACAACGCTCGCCGACTTGCTGGCGAAGAAGCCCGTGAAGAAGTCACCGCTCGAAGCCCTCGCTGAAGCCTTCGCCGGTCGCACCTACGTGAAGGAATGGAAGCTCGACGAGTTAGCCGCCGCCGCTGACAAGGGACTCAAGGGCCGCAGCTACGAGAACGGACGCAAGATGTTCGGGGCCGCCGCGTGCTTCGCCTGCCACCGCTTCGGCAACGAGGGCGGCATGACCGGCCCCGACCTCACCGGCGCGAGTGGCCGCTACAACGCGCGCGACTTCCTTGACCAAATCATCAACCCGAGCAAGGAAATCAACGAGCAGTTCGTCCCCGTCGTGCTGACTAAGACCGACGGCGAGAAAATTTCCGGCATCATCGTCAATCTGAACGGCGACACCGTGCAGGTGAACACCGATCTCACCGACCCGAACCAGCGCCTCGGCGTGGACCGCAAGCAGGTCGTGAAGATGGAGCCGTCGAAGGTTTCGCCCATGCCCGAGGGCCTCATCAACATGCTCAAGCAGGAGGAAATCCTCGACCTCGTCGCCTACGTCCTGAGCGGTGGGGACGCGAAGCACGCGATGTTCAAGTAGCCCGTGCCGGCGACTTCCAGTCGCCGTCCGTGAGGCCCGTTATACCGAGTGTGGTTGAAATCCAGTAGAACGCGGCCCGGATGCTGGTGGATGCCTTCCCCCTCACCCCAGCCCTCTCCCTCCTGGAGAGGGAGCCAGTCATTCAGTCTCGAAGCAACAACGCCGGGCGAGTTGAAGCTGCG
>SXTU01000043.1 GCA_005791875.1 Verrucomicrobiales bacterium | reverse complement strand
GTCGTCGAGCGCGATGCGGTGGGGCGCGTAGTCCACGTCAATCTTCGTGTTGTCGTTGAGGCCGATGGCGATGCTGTTGTGCAGGCCGGGGTGCAGGTCCCAGCTCCCGCGATACATCACGGTGGCGTGGCGGAAGACGTCGCCGGGGCGCGACTGGCCGTCGTGGAGCGGGAACTGCTGCGCTAGGAAGCGGCCATATTCGGTGCTGCCGAGGACGTAGGCGACGAGGTTCACGCCCAGCCGCCAGGCAGTCTCGCCGGTGATGTGCTTGCCGGCGGGATGATACTTGGCGCTGCTCCACGCCGCGCCCAAGCCCGTGGGCACGAGCAGCACGGCGGCGCGCGTGCCGATGTCCATGGAGTAAATCTCGGGCGGCTGCTGGAACTGCACGCCGTTGACCAGCGTCATCACCTGCTGGATGCGGTAGCGGGAGTTGAAGACGGGATGGTCGAGCGGCAGCCGCATGAATTGCTTTTGCGGAAAGACCTTTCGCATCTCGCGCGCGACGGCGAGGGAGAATTCGTCCATGCCGCGCGCGGCGTTGAAGAGGATGGTGCCGCCAGCGGTGAGGAACTTGCGGAGGTTCTCGACCTCGGCGGGCGTCAGGGTGAAGTCGTAGTCGCCCGTCATGTAGAGAATCGGGATGTCCACGGGGTCGAAGCCGGGGCTGGAGAGGGGCTTGGTGGCGTATTGGTAATTGTTGCCGTCAGCGAGGCGCTCGTTGCTGGTGACGATGAGCTTCTGGGCGTCGCCGGGGTAGCTCTGCCATTGCTCGAAGATTTGCACGGTGCCGTCGGGGTGGACGTATTTGAGCTTCTCGCCATATTCCACCTTATACATGACGGTGAGCGTGGTGGGCGGGGGCGGCGTGCGCTCCTGCGTCTTGCGCATCGTGGGGCCGGGGTCGGGGATGACATCGGTCTCCTCGCCGCCGGTCTGGGTCTTGGGCGGGGCCTTGGCGGGCGCGGGCGGCTTGCCTTCGGCGGGCGGAAAGAGGACCTGGCGCTGGGCGTGGGCGGAGAGGGGCGGGGCGAAGAGAGCAAAGGCCAAGCAAGCGAGGGCGGTGAAGAGCGGCAGCCTTTGGTTGATGGACGCGTTCTCCCTCACCCCAGCCCTCTCCCGCTGGGAGAGGGAGAAACGCAGTCCGTCTTCTGCCGACAGGGACGCCACGGAACTTCGAGCACTGGCTGACTTTACCCCTCTCCCGGAGGGAGAGGGCCGGGGTGATGGGGAACGGCCGGATTTGCCAACCAGCGTATTCCCACACACCCGACGCAGATTCGGTGGCGAGCCAGCTTTGGCAGTGGCGTTCGCGTTCACAGATTCGCCATTCCCATCACTTCCCTCCCACCTTCGCCTTCAGGTCGGTCCAGAACTCGTCCACGTTCTCCTTCCGAATCTGCCGGGCCGGGATGTCGATGAACTTGCTCGCGGGCACCACGGCGGCGTTGCCCTTGAGAATCTCGTTCAGCACCTCGACGGACTTGTAGCCATACATGTAGGGGTTCTGCACCACGGTGCCGTGGACGGTGCCTTTCTGGATGCCCGCGAGCGTCGCGTCCGCCTCGTCGAAGGCGATGACCTTGACCTTGCCCAGCTTGCCGGCCTGCTGAAGCGCCTCGAGCATGAGCGGCGGGTTGTAGGCGAAGAGGCCCACCATGCCGCCGATGTCGGGATACTTCGCGAGCGTGTCCTCGGCGTTGGCCTTGCCCTTGGCCTGGTCAAACTGGTCGGTGAGCGTGCCGAGGATTTTGAAGCCGCCGCCTTCGAGCACCTTGTCGGCGGGGTCGAAGTTGCTCGGGTTCTCGGGCCGGCCAAGGATGGCGTCAATCGTGCCCTGGCGGCGGCGCTTGGCGTTGTCCTGCTCCATGCGGCCGATGAAAATCATGACCGTGCCGCCCTTGGGCATGGCCTCGCGCACGAGGTCGCCGCACATCCGGCCAGCCTTGTAGTTGTCCATGCCGATGTAAACGAGGCGGTCGGCGTTGGGCGCGTCGGAGTCGTGGGTGATGAGCTTGGCGCGCTTGGCGGCGGTGTTGAGCAGGTCGGTCTGGTTCGCCGGGTCAATCGGGCTGACGGCGATGCCATCCACGCCCTTGGTGAGCAGGTCCTCAATCATCCGCTTCTGGTCGCCGATGCCCTCGACGGGCATGAGCGTCTGCGCGTCCACGCCGAGTTTCTCGCCGGCGGCCTTCACGCCCGCAGCGGCGATGGTCCAGAACGACGCGACGCCGTTGGAGACGAAGGCGATTTTCTGTTTCTTGCCGGCCTTGGCCGAGGCGTCGCCGCCCGGCTTGGCAGCGGGGTCAGCGGGCTTGTTGCAAGCGGTTAGGCCGATCAATAGCGCGGCGACGGTGGGGAGGATGATGAGGTTTTTGTTCATGATTTGTAAAATGAGCGGAGGATCACCAATGACTAATTTGCAATGGCCAATGAATGACCAATAGCCAATGACTTAATGCCGACGCTGGCGTGGCACCGCTGCCAGATCGTTGCCTTCGCCCACTGGAAATTGGGTCTTGGGCATTCATTAGGCATTGAGGCATTGCGCATTGGACATTCGAGTTAGCACACCGTCAGCCCGCCGTTCACATGGAGCGTCTGCCCGGTGACGAAGGACGACGCCTCGCTCGCGAGGAAGACCACCGAGCCGTCGAGGTCGGAGGGGATGCCCCAGCGGTTGACGGGGATGAGGGCGCGGTAGCCATCCTTGAGCGCCTGCGGATCCTGCTCGTGGCGCTCCACGGGAATCCAGCCGGGCGCAATCATGTTCACCGTGATGCCGTGCGGGGCCAGTTCGCCCGCGAGGCTGCGGTGGAAGCCGTTCTGCCCGCCCTTGGCCGCGACGTAGGCTGTGAAGTTCGGCACGCCGCGCGCGACAACCTCGGAGCCGATGTTGATGATGCGGCCCCAGCGCTGCGCCTTCATGTGCGGCAGGCACGCGCGCGTGAGGAGGAACGGGCTTTTGATGAAGAAATCAATCATCCGCTGGTAGAACGCCCAGTCGTAGTCCTCGATGGGCTTCTGCGGCTGCTCGCAGGTGGCGTTGAGGACGATGATGTCCACCGGGCCGAGTTGCTTGCTGATGGCGCGGTGCATCTTCGCAACGTCCGCCTCGCTGGTCACATCGGCCTTGAAGAGCGCGCCGGTGAGGCCGAGAGCTTGGAACTCGGCGAAGGACTTTTTGGCGCGGGCGGTGTTGTTGGCGTAGTTCAGCGCGACCTTCGCCCCGGCCTTGCCGAGCGCGATGGCCATGGCCTTGCCTAGACCGGTGCTGCTGCCAGTGACGAGGGCGACGCGTCCGGCGAGGGAGAAGGGGTTGGCGGAAACTTTCGGCATGGCGGTGCGTTTATGGGCGATTGATTTGTGCGACGGGCGGAGTGTGGAGAGAACGGGCGGGGACTGCAAGTCGCTGGCGCGGGGGTGTCGTTGGCGCGGGCGGGTGGTGCGATCCACCGGACAGGAGACTGCTTCCAGTCAGAGGCTCCTGACGTCGTCACCTACTCTGGGCGGGGCTACTTCTTGGGCGCTTGCTCGGCGATGGTGGCGAACATCGCGTCGGCGTCGGGGGCGGCTTCGAGGGCGGCGCGAAAATCTTTGTTGTGCAGAATCTTTGCGATGTTCGCCAGCGTGTGGAGGTGCTTCTGGAACTGGCCTTGCGGCACGAGGAAGAGCATGACGAGCTTGACCGGCTGGTTGTCGAGCGCGTCAAAGTTGATCCCCTTGGTGCTGCGCCCGAACGCACCGATGACCTCCGGGATGAGGTCGGTGCTGGCGTGCGGGATGCCGATGCCGAAGCCGATGCCGGTGCTCATGGAGTTCTCGCGCTTGCGCACGACGGCGGCGATGGCCTCGCGGTGCTCGAGCTTGATCTTGCCGCACTGGACGAGGAGGTCGAGCAGCTCGTCAATGGCCTCCCAACGGTTGGTGGCCTTCAAATCGGGAACGATTTGCTCTTTCCGAAGAATGTCCGCGAGCGTCATACGAGAAAATCCGCCCGGCCATTTCGCAGCAAGGCGAAGAGTGATTCAAGAACGAATTCCACCGCAGGCTCGAATTGCGCAGGACCGGACAACAACTTCCTGCACGGAGTCATGTCTCACGCCATGGACGCAAAGGGCGCAAAGCCGACTGGGATTTCACAACATCGTGTTGGCTGGCGATGCCGTTGAGTTGGAATCCATCTGCTCTCCATCTTGCTTTGCCTCCTTCGCGTCCTCTGCGTGCGGCTCCTCCGCTTGCGTCCAAGTCTCCTGCGGCGCTACGCTCGACGCACGATTTGAGCGAAGTCCGTCCAACCACCACCCCGAACTCCATGAGCGTCCGCGTCCGTTTTGCCCCCAGTCCCACCGGCTACCTGCACATCGGCGGCGGGCGCACGGCCCTCTTCAACTGGCTTTACGCACGCCACACCGGCGGCACGTTCATCCTGCGCGTCGAGGACACCGACGCCGCACGCAACTCGCAGGAGGCGGTGAACGTCATCCTCGACGGCCTGCGCTGGCTGGGCATGGACTGGGACGAAGGCCCGCTCACCGCCGATGCCACCGGCCCCAGCAAGGGCGACCGCGGGCCTTACTTCCAATCGCAGCGCAAGGAGAACTACGCGCGCCGCGTCGAGGCGTTGCTCTCACGCGGGCTGGCCTACGAGAAGGACGGCGCGGTGCGCTTCCGCATGACTCGCGAGCCGGTGCTCATCCGCGACCTCGTCGTCGGCGACGTGACGCGCGCGCTCACCGACCGCGAGGAGGCGGACCCGGACTTCGTCATCATGCGCTCGGACGGCTCGCCGGTGTTCCACTTCGTCAACGTCGTGGACGACCTCGAGATGGGCATCACGCACGTCATCCGTGGTGAGGACCACTTGAGCAACACGTCCAAGCACGTCGCGCTTTTCCAAGCCTTCGGCGTCGAGCCGCCCAAGTATGCGCACATCCCGCTCATCCTAAACGCCGACGGCTCCAAGATGTCCAAGCGCGACGACGGCGCGGCGCTCACTTACTACACGGAGAACGGCTACGCGCCCGAGGCCGTGCTGAATTATCTCTGCCTCCTCGGCTGGTCGCCCAAGGACGGCCGCGAGGTGATCCCGTTAAAACAGCTCATCGCCGACTTCGACCTGCCGCAAATCCTCCGGCACAACGCCCGCTTCGACCATGAGAAGCTCAAGTGGATGAACGGCGAATACCTCCGCGCGATGGCCCCCGACCGCTTCTACGAGTTGTCCGTCCACACGCTTGCGCGCGCTGGCGTGGACACGAACCAGTTCCCGACCACCTACGTGAAGGCCGCGCTGGACACCTGCATGGGCAAGCTCCGCATCCTCACCGAGCTGCCGGCCTACGGCGGCTTCTACTTCACGGACAAAGTGGAACTCAACGCCGACGCGCAGGCCGCGCTGACGCCGGAAGCCCGCGAGCGCTTGCAGAAACTCCGCGACGCCTACGCCGGGCTCGCCGAGTTCACCGCTGCAAACCTTGAAGCCACCTTGAAGGAAACCGCCAAAGCCCTCGGCGTGAAGAACGGCGTGCTGGTGCATCCCGCGCGCTTCGCCTGCACCGGCAAGCCCAGCGGCCCGAGCCTCTACCACCTCATGGAAGTCCTCGGCCGCGACCGCGTGCTGGCGCGCATGGCCGCGGCGTTGGCGGTGTGAGCTTGGTAACCGCCGAGGTCAGGAGGCGGAAGCAACTGCGCTCGGACAGATACGCTTCCTCACCTCGGCGGCTACATGTTTCAGGGGCCGGGATCGCGAAGGTTGGCGGGCATGGGTTCCCTCCCGTCCGGGCAAATGCCCGCTTGCCCGCGCTGCGGGGGAGGCGCACTAAATCCTCCGCATGAACCGCAGAGCCGTCCGGCATTCCCAGCGCGGTGGATTCACTCTCATCGAACTGCTCGCGGTCATCGCCATCATCGCGATCCTGGCGGGGATGCTTCTACCCGCGTTGAGCAAGGCGAAGATGAAGGCGCACGAGACCAAGTGCACAAACAACACGAAGCAGATCGTGCTGGCGATGGTGGTTTAAGCGGGTGACCGCCCCCACGGTGGCGTTGTCGGTGCGGACGACCGACTACACGAGGGCAGTTTCGAAAAAGATTCTGTTCGGTGACTCGAACCGGCACGTAAACCGGGCGGCAAATGTTTTGCAAGGGCAATGGCACAATTACGGCGGACGAAACCGCTACAACCTCGCTTTCGGGGATGGCCACTCGGAGTTCTTCGAGTTCCCTGCCGGCTAAAGTTCCCTTCCTGCTGGCACCGCGCCCGACCCCGACGTGCGCACTTACTGGTGATCCACGCCCGACCACCTTCCCGGCTGGCTTTTCCTTTCGCCACTTGCTTCTCTCGTGCGCGTGAAACTCATTCTTGCTCTCTGCACCGCACTGCTGGGCTTTCACGCGGATGCATTCGCCGCTGACAAGCCTTCCCGCCCCAACTTCGTCTTCCTCCTCGTGGATGACCTGCGCTGGAACGCGCTCGGCTTCATGGGAGACAAGATTGTCCAGACGCCGAACTTGGACCGGCTCGCGGCGCGCAGCCTCGTCTTCGACAACTGCTTCGTGACGACCTCGATTTGCGCGGTGAGCCGCGCGAGCTTCTT
Source organism: Verrucomicrobiales bacterium (assembly GCA_005791875.1). Lineage (GTDB taxonomy): Bacteria > Verrucomicrobiota > Verrucomicrobiia > Limisphaerales > SXTU01 > SXTU01. The sequence continues at coordinate 18,385 of SXTU01000043.1, read as the reverse complement.
CACCGGGCAGTGGATGCGGCGGCACGGCATCGGGGACTTCGCGAAGGGGTTGAACGGCGCGGCTTGGGAAAACACGTATCCGGGGCAACTGCGCTCGGCGGGCTTCCGCACGGGGTTCATTGGCAAGTGGGGAGTGGGCAGCGCGCAGGAGACGAGCGCGAAGTCGGCGGCGTTCGACTACTGGAAGGGCTTGCCGGGACAGGGCGGCAGACTCTTCATCGAGCCCAATGACCCAACTCGCACGCACAAGACCGCGAAGTTCGGCAACGAGGCGCTCGAGTTCCTCGGCGGTTGCACCAAGGACAAGCCGTTCTGCCTCTCTCTGAGCTTCAACGCCGTTCACGCTCGCGATGCCGAACCGCGCGAGTTCGAGCCGGACCCGCGCGATGAGAAGCTCTACGAGGACGTGACCATCCCCGTGCCGAAGCTGGCGACGGACGAGGCGTTCAAGCGCCTGCCGGAGTCGGTGCAGAAGTCCGAGGGGCGCCGTCGCTGGGGCTGGCGCTTCGACTCGCCCGAGAAGACGCAGCGCATCCTGCGCGACTACTACCGGCTCATCACGGGCATGGATCGCGAGGTCGGGCGCATCGTGGCGGAGCTGGAGAAGCTCGGGTTTGCGGACAACACGGTGATCGTCTTCACGGCGGACAACGGTTTCGCGCTGGGCGATCGCGGCATGGCAGACAAGTGGTTCATGTATGAGGAGGACATCCGCGTGCCGGGCTTCGTCTTCGACCCGCGCCTGCCGAAGTCCGCGCAAGGCCGGCGCTCGCCCGCGATGGTGCTGAACGTGGATTTCGCGCCGACGTTGCTCGAACTGGCCGGCCTGCCGGTGCCGGTCGTGATGCAGGGCCGCAGCCTAGCTCCTCATCTGAAGGGCCAGCCGCCGAAGGACTGGCGAACGGAATTCTTTTACGAGCATCACTCCGTCGCCGCGCGCATCCCGATGAGCGAGGGCGTCCGGACGGAACGCTGGAAGTATCTGCGCTGGATCGCCGAGACGCCGGTGCAGGAGGAGCTTTACGACTTGCTGGCTGACCCGCTGGAGGAGCGCAACCTGCTCGGAGATGCGAAGCACAGCGCGCTGCTCGCGGAGTTGCGCGGCAAGTGGGAACGGTATGGCAGGGAGCTGAAGTGAACGGTCGCGCCGCGCCCAAATCCTCAGGTTGAAAGAAAGCACCTCGACAGATTTCTCTTTGCTGCTATTGTTTTCCCACGGGCCACAAAAACTTGCGCGCTGCGTGTCGCGCAGCAACCACTGAGAGGAAACTATGGCTACGGTCCTCATCGCGGATGACGAGCAAACAGTGCGGGATCTGGTGAAGCGCATCCTGGAGATGGATGGCCACCGCGTCATCGAAGCCGTGGATGGCGAGGAGGCGATGCGCAAGCTCCACGTGGAAAAGCCCGACCTCGTGCTGGTGGATCTCTTCATGCCACGCAAGGAAGGCTTGGAGACCATCATGCAGTTGCGGCGCACCTTTCCCGACGTGAAGATCATTGCCATCTCGGGCGGCAACCCGACGCACGGGATTTCCTTCCTCGACACCGCCAAGCGGCTCGGGGCGCATCGCACGCTGGCGAAACCGTTCTCCATGGAGACTATCCGCGACACTGTGGCCGAACTGCTTGCGCCCGCACCCGTGGCTCCGCGCGCCCCGGCTTGATCCGTCGTCCCGGGCTGCCAGTTGCGGCCAAGTGTTTGAGCGCGGAAGAAATGGACTCTCCTTGCGCCGATGGATCCGGGCGGCACAGATTTTCCCCTAGTGACAGGCGGGCTGCGGGAGGCTAGAAGCACCCCAACAAGCCGGGAGGAACCGGCATTTGAGCCATGGTTTACTTCACTGTCTATCTCAAGAACCTCAACAACGGCACCGGCTACGTGGACACCGCGCTGGCCGACGACCAGTTGATGCGCGACTTCCTCCAGTTCCTCGACATCGGCGTGAAGGCCCACCGCGCCTACGCGGTCGTGGACGGCGCGGCGAACGACGCGCCCGTCGGCGTCTTCGCGGTGAACCTCTCGGACGTCGCGGCCATCCCCGCCACTGTGCCGCAGCAGGACCAGCATCCCGAACTCTTCTCCGCCCCGGAGCAAGCCGCGCCCAAGCCCGTCCCCGACGAGGAGCGGCCCGCTTCAGACGTTGAGCATGACGCGCTCACGAGGTAGGCTCGGCGCGAGTCATGAACGCGACGCCCGCATCACGGGACCCCCTGCCTGCCCACCCGCCCGACGGGCCTGTCCACCCGCTCGCGGCCGCGCTCCTGGTCTTCGTGGACAACCTCTGGATGCTCGCGGACTGGAACGCCTTCACCTGGTTCCTCACCATCCCGCTGAGTTATCTCTCCGTCGCAGTCCCGACAATTTTTCTCCAGCGCTTTCTGCACCGTGATGGCTGGGGGCAATCCCTCGGCAAAGGCTTTCTCCTCGGCGTGCTCGCGGGCGTGCCGACTTCCATCATGGGAACTCCCGTGGGCCTCGTGCTGCTCACGTGGGCGGGCATCAGGCGGACAAGGGGCGCGTCGGCCCCGATGCCAGTTGTCCACGAGACGCGCGCTTCCACCCACGCGAACGTCCCGCCGATTCCGATTGAGGCACAAGTCATGTCCAGCTCCCCGCTCGGCCCACCTCCTCCACCGGTGGCAACAGCGCCGCCGCCGCCTGCCGCGCCAGTTCCTCCGCGCCGCGTTGAACCTTGGTGGGTGAAGCTCGCCATCGTCCTTCTTCTCTGCGGCACGATAATCTTCGCGACCAGGATGGTGCTCGATCGCACGGCTGGCATCGCCGCGAAATTCCGCCAGCAACACATCACCGAGACCTTCACCTCCGCGCTGCCGATCCTGGCGCGCACGCCCGGCGGCGCTTTGGAACTCGCCACCGCCACATCCACCGAGACACTCACGCGCACCGACGAGCGCACCATCGCGTGGGACATGTTCTACCTCGGCAAGACCGTCTCCGAGATTTCCGCCCCCGTCACCTACCGCTACCACCTGAACCTCCGCGACGCGTGGAAGCTCGACGTGTCCGGCAACACCTGCATCGTCCGCGCTCCCGCCATCCGCCCGAGCCTGCCGCCCTCCATCCACACCGAAGGAATGAAGAAGCGCTCCGAGTCCGGCTGGGCGCGCTTCGATGCCCGCGAGCAGATGGCCGAGTTGGAACGCAGCCTCACGCCCCGGCTGACGCGCAACGCCGAGGACCCGCGCCGCCTCGCCATCGTCCGCGAGGAATGCCGCAAGACCGTTGCCGAGTTCGTGCGCGACTGGCTTCTGCGCGAGGACCACTGGCGCAAGGATCGCTTCGACACCATCAAAGTCGTCTTCACCGACGAGCCGGTGGAACCCGCCCTGGCTCTCCCCACCCTCCGCCTGTTGGGAAGCCCGGCCCTTCCTTAACCGGAGCGATACAGACGGAGCGCGGGCTTCCAAGCCAGCGTTGCGCGTGGGCAGGAGTGAAGGCCGAATTTGGCAAGCGGCTTTCAGCAGCAACCAGACAGTGCGGACAAAGCCACGGAACAACTCATGCGATCGCATTCCCCGACCCGACCCACGGTGGGCGACTGCGTGTCGCGGACGCGCCTCACTTCTTCCCCGGCCCAGCGTTGCGCAAGCCCGCCTTGTCCCAATGGACTGTGCCGCCTTCCTGCGTGAAGGCCATGCCGTTGAGCTTCGCGCCGGGATAGAGGCCGACCTTGTTCGCGGGGACTTCGAGGCGAATCCACTTGCCCGTCTCTGGCAGCGGGCCGAGGTGGCGGCGGCTGGGCGTGTTCAAGTTGCCCCACGCGATGGCGTCCTGGTCGCCCCAAGTGGCGCGGTGCTCCCAGCTGCCGTCGTTGAACTGAAGCATGAGCGCCTTGGTCTTGTCCGCCGGGTCGAGGAAGACGTGGGCGTAGAGAACGTCGCCGCGCTTCACTTCGAGTGGCTCCGTTGCGCCGGTGAAGTAGTCCTGCGTGGGGCCGCCGCCGGTGCGCTTCAGGGCGCGCTTGCCCGTGTGAACCTTGCCGTCCGCTGCCGTGACCCATTGCGTGGGTGGGCCGGAGACTTGCGGAGTGGAACCGGCGGGGAAGTCATCGTCCAGCCAGACGATGTCGCGCGCCTCGCCGTGCGGCGGCTCCTTGCCCGTGGTGGCGAGGCCGGTCTTGTCGAAGAACACCTCGCCGTCGCAGATGGTGAAGGCCATGCCGGTGATTTCCATGCCGGGCGTGATGCCGAGCTTCACGGCATCCACTTCGAGGCGCACCCATTTGCCGGCGGCGGGCAGCGCGCCCATGTCGAGCTTCTGCGGCGTGCCAGGCGCACCGAACGGGACGGCGTCGCCATCGCCCCAGAATGCGCGGTGGTTCCACCCGGTCGTGTGGAACTGGAGCATCACCGCGCGGGTTAGGTTCTCCGCCGTGAGATAGACGTGGGTGAAGAGCTTGTCGCCCTCGCACACGAGCAGGGGCTTGTCGCAGATGGTGAAGTAGTCCTGAGCCACACCCATGCCGGAGCGCTGGAGCGATTTCTTGCCGAACAAGACCTGGTTGCCATCGCCCTGCGTGACCCACGAGTGCGGATGGTTGTCCGCGTTGACCTGCGAGTTCGCGCCGGGCGGGAAGTCGTCATCCACCCAGATGATTTCCTTGAGCTGGCCGGAGGCGGGTTGAGTGGTGATGCAAAAGCCCACGAGGAAGGCGGACGCGAAGAGGCACCGAATGAAAAGCGGCTTCATGGCGGGAGTGTGCGTCACAGCGACGGGGCGTCAAGCCGGCGGACGTGTCAGCGGGGACACTCAACACTCTTGTCCCGTGCCACAGCAGACAGGAGTGTCCGCCTCACAGCACGGGCGGCAAGAACGCGGCAGGCCCATCGACGCGCAGGAGGTCTTTCAACTCGGCGTAGTCGAAGTGAACGACGAATTCGCCGTCCACACCGGAGGCGATGGCGTAGGGGTTGAAGTAGATTTGCAGGCCGGTGGGGGAGAGGGTGAAAGTTTCAATTTCCGTGTCAGGATGCGTGACGTTATTGCAGACGCCCTCCCGGACACCTTTGGCACGCAGTTTCGGAACACAACGGGCGCGCACTTGCGCCTGCCAGTCTTGGGCCGAGGACAGCAACTCGGCCAGTTGAAGCAATCGGAGGCCGCCGGGAAAGCTCATGAAGGTGGCCCCCCGCCAATGGGAGTGGTTGCCGTTACCCCCGACTTCGTCGTAACTCCACACGCAAAAACTTGCCAGGTTCGTCGTGAGCAGCCGGAGCTGCCAGTTTTCGGTCAGCGCGTGTGCGTTCATGAGCAAGGGTTGACGCAGTTGGAGGTTTTCCCGCCAGAAGTCCAGCGGCTCGGTCGTGAACTCCGCCGCCGCGCGCTCGCACTGGCGGATAATCTCCCCGCTGACGGCGGCGGGAAACTCCCACTCCTGCGGCAATTGGGGGAACTGCGCGAGGAATTCCTTTGTCCCACCCCATTGTCCCAGCCTCAGTCCTGTGCGGCGGCGAAAGCTCAAGTGCTCGAACTGCCGCGTCAGATTGGCCGTGTCACTGGCCCAGCCGTTCGTGCGCGGGACCGTGGCGTTGAGCCGGAACGGATCGTCGGTCGAGGCAATGGTCGGTTCAGGCAGTTTGGGCGCATCCTCGTGCTCGCTGACGTTGACCGGCGCCTGCCATGGATGAGCGCGGTTCGTGGTGATGAACCATTCCGTCTGCTCGCGGCCTTCGCGATAGAGCCAGCCCTGCCAGCCGTCGTTCTGCCCGAACACGCAGACTTGAACGAGTCGCCCGTCCACATCGCGCCCGGTGAACGTGCCGCCCATCGCAGGGCGGACGGCTGGCCGGCCCGCGTCGCGGACCGCGAGTGCGGTAAAAAGGGCCAACGCCAAGGCCCCGGCTATTGCCAGCCAGCGGCCCCAGCGCGGCTGCGATGGAACAGGGGACGGGCTGTTCATTTCGCCGCGTGGATCACGAGGTTCAGCTTCCCGATTTCAAGGCGGCTGCCGTCCTTGAGCGGCGTGCGCTTGCCGCTGGCGCTCTCGACGTATTCGATGACGCCGTTTGTGAACGCGATGCTCGCGAAGCGCGGCGGCAGCCCGCGCACAAAGACGTGATCCTCGCCGCCGCCGATGGTCACGGCCTGCGCGCCGAGGTTAAAGTTCGTGGTTTCGTTCGGTGCCCAAATGACTTCGAGGCTAGCTTCGCGGAAGAGTTTCTCGACGACAATCATCGCCAGTCCGAGCGCGAGACCGAGCGTGCCGATGCCCACGAGGCGGCCAATCGCGTCCGGCAACACCGCGCCGACAAGAAGGAAGCCGATGCCGCCCAGGCCGCCGCCAACCGCGCCAGCAATCAAGCCGCGCAGCAGCCCCAAGTTCGGCACTGGCCTCGACAACAACGCGCCGAGCAGCGCGCCCATCAAGGCCCAGCAGACCGTGCGCACGACGATGCCGTGAAATGCCGCCGGGCCGATGCTCACCGAGAACGCCGCCTGCGCGATTGCCCCGGACACGAAGCCGGCGAGCGCGCCAAACAACAGAATCTTCTGAACGCTGCGGGGCCGCACGTCGCGCCGCTGATGCCATTCGCCAGCCACGAACAACGCGGTGGTCAGCACGCTCGCAGCGATGGCGGACCAGATCCCGGTCGCGATGATGAGCGCCAGCGGTGAGGGGTCGCGTCCCCCCCCCGGCGCAAATTCCGCCAGCACCGAACCCGCCGCGCCGCCGAAGCCACCTGCAAGCAGGTAGAGCAGCGGCTTGTTCGAGCGCAGCGCGGCCAGTGCGGGCGGCAGGCTGCCGGGTTGTGCGGTGTTGGACATTCCAGTTGCGAGTTGCCGCAGGGAGTTTTGAACCACTGACCGGCACTAACCTGCACTGATGGGATTTCGGATTGGTGCCAGTCAGTGCCGGTTAGTGGTGCTTCAGCCCTTGCCCGCGCGGACGCGTTCCTTCTTCTCCTCCATCTCGGCGTTCAACGTCTTGCGGTCGCTGACGAGCTGCTTCTCCAGTTGCACGTAGGCCTCGGCGTCGCCCTTCTCGGCGGCTTTCTGCAACTGGCCCTTCACGAGGATCTCGCGGTCGGCGATCTTGGACTTGTAGAGCGAGTCGAGGTCGGCGAGTTCGGCCTTTTGAGCGGCGGTGAGCTTGGCGGAGGGCGACTGTTTGGACAGCCGTTCCATCGCGAGTTCGTAGGAGGATTTCATAGGGCAAGGGTTCAGTAATCAGTGTTCAGTGCCGCGAGACTACCTCGATGCCACTGCGGCGCAATCCTGCCGACGACTGAATACTGGACACTGCTAACTGAACACTCACCTCGACCTTCCCCTCCACCACGCGGACGGGATACGAGCGCACGGGACGAGCGGGGACTGTGACGCCGGCACCGGTCTTGAGATCGAAGGCCCAGCCGTGCAATGGACACGTGACATGGCACGCGTCGGCATCCACCCAACCGGAGCCGAGCGGACCGCCGCGATGTGGGCAGTCGTCGTCCAGTGCGTAGAACTGCCCGGCGACGTTGAAGACGGCAACACGCCGGCCCGCGAGCAGGACAGTCTCGCCCTTGCCCGGTGGCAGCGCGGCGGCGTCGAGGGCGGGGATGTAAAGGGGCTTTTGAAGCTCGGCGCGATCACCGGCCACCAGTTCCTCTGGCTGAGTCATGGGGGCGTTGTAGCTCATTCGCGCGCGTGAGCAAAGGCCGCAGACTTCAAGGCCATGTCGTTGCCGGGCCGTCCGCTTGACTCGCCGGGCTTCGGTTTTATAGTCCGCCCCACCATGTCACGGGACTTCGTAGAGGCGGGCGGCGAGGAGCCTCCAGCAGACCAACGGCTCCAACAGCTCAAGCAGTTTCATTCCGCTGGACGCGGCCCGTGGGCCAGCGTGCCAGACGCCGACTGGAACGATTGGAAGTGGCAGCTCAAGCACCGCATCACCACCGTCGAGCAACTGGAGCAGTTCCTCCCCACGCTTACGCACAAGGAACGCGCCGGGGCAATCCTCTCCCGAACCAAGCTGGCGATGGCCATCACGCCCCACTTTTTCAACCTTATTGACCCCGACGACGAGAACTGCCCCATCCGCTGGCAGATGATTCCGCGCCTAGAAGAAACGAACGTCGCGCCTTGGGAGGCGAGCGACCCTTGCGGCGAGGACGAGCACTCCCCCGTGCCAGGACTTGTCCACCGCTACCCCGACCGCGTGCTCTTTCTCGTCACCGACCGCTGCGCTGCCTACTGCCGCTATTGCACGCGCTCGCGCCTCGTGAGCAATGCCAGCGGCTACGACTTCCATCCCGAGTTCGACCGGCAGATTGACTACATCGCCACGCATCCGGAAATCCGTGACGTTCTCCTCAGCGGCGGCGACCCGTTGCTCCTCAGCGACGAGAAGCTCGAATCCCTCCTCACCCGCCTGCGCGCCATCAAGCACGTCGAGTTCCTCCGCATCGGCACGCGCATCCCGCTCTTCCTGCCGCAGCGAATCACGCCTGCGCTCTGCGCGATGCTCCGGCAGTTTCACCCGCTCTTCATCAGCATCCACGCGAACCACCCGCGCGAGCTGACCACCGAGGTTCGCGACGCCCTCGGCCGGCTCGCCGACGCTGGCATCCCGCTCGGCAACCAGTCCGTCCTGCTCAAGCACGTTAACGACGCCCCCGTCGTGATGAAGGCGCTCGTGCAGAAGCTCCTCATCTGCCGCGTGCGCCCCTACTACATCTATCAATGCGACCTCATCGCCGGCAGCGCGCATTTGCGCGCGAGCGTGCGGCGCGGCATCGAGATCATAAAATCCCTGCGCGGCCACACCACCGGCTACGCCGTGCCGCAATATGTCATTGATGCCCCCGGCGGCGGCGGCAAGGTGCCCGTGAACCCGGAATACGTCCTGAGCCGCAATGCCGACCGCGTCGTCATCCGCAACTTCGAGGGCAAAGTCTTCGAGTATATCGAGGGAGCCGACGGTGCGCCGCGCTTCAAGCCGTCCGAGAATTTCCATGTGCCGGAGTTGGGATGACGGACCGTGAGGGGGGGGACACTCCTGTCCTCCCATCTCGTCGGCCGAGTGCGCACCGCCCACTGGACAGGAGCGTTCGCTTCCACGCTGGCATCCGCCGCGTCCTTTGCTACGGTCGCGCCCGTGAAAGCCGCGACCCAACGCAAGCCCGCCCGCCGTTCCGCTTCCCTCATTTCCCGCGCTATGGCGCAACTGCCCAAAGCAACTCGTTCCGCGCCCATCCGCACCGCCCTCGCCCACGCGCCCAAGCCCGTCCCCGCCAAGGACCGCCGGCTCAACTTCGGCTCCAAGTGGGCCTACGCGCCCGCGCCCGAGGACTTCAAATACATCCCAGTCGCGCCGCGCCACGAACTGTTCATCGGCGGCAAGTTCGTCCCACCGCACTCGGGCAAATACTTCGACTCCATCAACCCCGCCACCGAGGAGAAGCTGACCGAGATCGCCCGCGCCGACGAGACGGACGTGGACAACGCCGTTCGCGCCGCCCGTGGTGCCTACGACAACGTCTGGTCCAAGCTCCCCGGCAGCGAACGCGGCAAATACCTCTACCGCATCGCGCGCATCATCCAGGAGAAGGCCCGCGAACTCGCCGTGCTCGAAACCATGGACGGCGGCAAACCCATCAAGGAATCCCGCGACTTCGATCTGCCCATGGTCGCCGCGCACTTCTTCTACTACGCCGGCTGGGCGGACAAACTGAAGTATGCCTTCCCCGGCAAAACCCCGCGCCCGCTCGGCGTCGCCGCCCAAATCACCCCGTGGAACTTCCCGCTCCTCATGGCTGCGTGGAAAATCGCCCCCGCCCTCGCCTGCGGCAACACCGTCGTCCTCAAGCCCGCCGAGACCACCAGCCTCACCGCCCTGCGCCTCGCGGAAATCTTCGCCGAGGCCGGCCTGCCCGACGGCGTCGTGAACATCGTCACCGGCGCGGGCGCGACCGGCAGCGCGCTCGTGAACCACCCCGACGTGGACAAACTCGCCTTCACCGGCAGCACCGAAGTGGGCAAGGCAATTGCAAAAGCCATCGCGCAGCGGAGCGCCGAGCATTGCTCGGCAAGTCCCGGCGACTCAGGCCGAGCAATGCTCGGCGCTCCAAAGACCCCGAAACTCACCCTCGAACTTGGCGGCAAGGCCGCGAACATCGTCTTCGAGGACGCGCCGCTCGACCAGGCCATCGAAGGCATCATCAACGCCATCTACTTCAACCAAGGCCACGTCTGCTGCGCCGGCTCGCGGCTCTTCGTGCAGGAAGGCATCTACAAGACCGTCATCAAGAAACTCCGCGACCGCCTCGCCACCCTCCGCGTCGGCAACCCGCTCGACAAGAACACCGACATCGGCGCGATCAACTCCCGCGCGCAGCTCGACAAAATCCGCGAGCTGGTCCAGAGCGGCGTGGACGAGGGCGCGGACCTGCACCAGTCCAGTTGTGCGCTGCCCGAGAAAGGCTATTGGTTCCCGCCCAGCTTCCTCACCGGTGTCACTGCGAGCCACCGCGTGGCCCAGGAGGAAATCTTCGGCCCCGTGCTGAGCGTGATGACCTTCCGCACGCCCGAGGAAGCCTTTGAGCGAGCGAACAACACGCCCTACGGCCTGAGCGCCGGCGTATGGACCGACAAGGGCAGCAAGATTTTCAAGCTCGTGAACAAGCTCCGCGCCGGCGTCGTGTGGGCGAACACCTACAACAAGTTCGACCCGACCTCGCCCTTCGGCGGCTACAAGGAAAGCGGCTTCGGCCGCGAGGGTGGACTCCAAGGCTTGGCGGCGTATTGCCGGGTGGAATAGCTGCCCGCAGGATGCGTGAAACTTTCAGAATGGCCACCACGACGGCATTTTCCATGGCAGGCCGGCGGCGATGCCGATGAGGTCGAGGATGAGGTAGTTCCAGACGAGGTAGGTCAGCACGCCGCCGACGAGCACGACGAGCGTGGTGTTGACGATGCGGTTTCGCTCCCGGCGCGCGGCGTCGAGGGTGCAGATGCCGCGTCGGCGGAAGTAGAGGACCAACCCGGCGACTGCGAGCGCGAGGCTCACGGCGTAGAGCACGTAGCGCGTCGGCCCCCAATACAACTTGTCCGAGAGGGCGGCTGCGGTGCTGACGGAGGCGAGGCCGAAGAGGACGAGCACGACGCTGGGCAGGCAGCACAGGCTGGCGACGATGGCGCTGGAGAGCACGAGGCCGAGCAGCGCGCGCCAGTTCTCGCGCGGGGGCGGTTTCGTCGGTTCGTCGCCTTCGTTCATTACGGGAGGATAACACGGTGAGTGGGGAGCCGGTAGCACTTCAGGGCTTCGCTCTCTGAGGAGCAGTGGTAGGGCGCGTCTGTCGTCACGGGCCGGTTGTGTGTCCACACGGTTCAGCGGCGCGCTGGGACAGACACGCCCTACCTGCGCTACTGCCCGGCAAGCAGCGCTTCGGCGTGCTTGCGGGCAGCTTCGCCTTGGCCGCCCAGCATTCGGGCGAGTTCGTCCACGCGCTGCTTCGCGCGCAAGGGCTGGATGTCCGAGAGCGTGCGGCCGTCGCGCACTTGCTTGGTGACGACGAAGTGCGTGTCCGCCGCCGCCGCGACAGGCGCGAGGTGCGTGATGCAGATGACCTGCCGGGCGCGGGCGATCTGCCGCATCTTGTCACCGACGGCGTTGGCCGTCTCACCGCCTACGTTCGCGTCCACCTCGTCAAAGACCAGCACGGGAATCTCGTCCTCCGCCGCGAGCACGGTCTTGAGCGCCAACATCACGCGCGCCATCTCGCCGCTACTGGCGATGGCGCGGAGCGGGCGGGCGGGTTCGCCGGGGTTGGGTGCGAATTGGAACTCGACTGAGTCGAAGCCGGTAGACTTGAGATTGCCGATTGCCGATTGCCGATTGCCGACTGAGTCAGATGTGGTTAGCGCCACGCTGAGTTCGCTTTGCTCGAAGCCCAGGTCCTGCAACTGCCGCGTCACGGCCTTGGTCAGCTTGGGAATTACTTTGCGCCGCGCGGCGGTCAGGTCGCGTCCGGCGCGAGAGAGTTCCGCGTCAAGCTTGGCGAGCGCGGTGTTCAGTCGGGCCAGTTCGGAGTCGCGCTGTTCGAGGCTGTGGAGCTTTGCCTTCGCCGCACTGCCGAACGTGATTACTTCTGCAAGGGTCGCGCCGTATTTGCGCTTGAGCGAGTGGATGAGGTTCAGGCGCTCCTCCAACTGCGCGAGGCGCGCGGGGTCTAGGTCCACGCGCTCGGCGTAGCGGGAGAGGTCCAACTGAAGTTCTCGGAGTGAGACGACGACTTGCGCTTGGGCGTCCGCGTAGGGCTTGGCCGAGGCGTCCACGCGCTGAAGCTCCTGCAAGGTGCGACCCAGTGCGCCGAGTTGGTTCAGCAGCGAGCCGTCCTCGCCGTCGAGCGCGCCGAGCGCGGACTGCGACAGTTCGAGAAGGCGCGCGGCGTTGCTGGCGCGGTTGTGTTCGGCTTCGACTTCGGCTTCCTCGTCGGGGCGCAGCTTGGCGGTGGTGATTTCGTGGACTTGATGGCGGAGCAGGTCGAGCTGCTGCGCGTAGGTCTGCTCGTCCACGATGAGCGCGGCCTTGTCCTGCTCCAACGCAGCGCGTCGGCGGACGAGTTCGGCGAACGCGGCGACTTGCGCTTGCAGCCCACCGAATGCGTCGAGGATGGCGAGCTGCTTGGCCGGGTGCAGCAGCGATTGGTGGTCGTGCGGACCGTGCATGTCCACGAGGCCCTCGCCGATGGCGGCCAGCATGGCGAGCGTGGTGGGCGAGCTGTTGACGAACTGGCGGTTCGCGCCGGCGGCGGTGAAGACGCGCTTGAGAACGAGCTGGTTTTCCTCGCACGGCTCCAGGCCGTGTTCCTCCAGCAAGGAGGCAAGCGACCTGCGCAGCTTGGCCACGTCGAACACCGCCTCGACCGCGCAACTCTCCGCGCCCGCGCGGATGAGCGTGCGGTCGGCGCGCTCGCCGAGGACGAGGTCCAGCGCGCCGATGATGATGGACTTGCCCGCGCCGGTCTCGCCGGTGATGACGTTGCAGCCGGGGCGCAGTTCGAGCGTGAGGTCGTCCACGAGGGCGAGGTTCTTGATGCGGAGCGTGGTGAGCATCGGCGGCGGCGGAATCATTCCGGCGGCGGGCGTGGGGGCAAGGAATTTCTCCGTTGAGGCTGTGATGGAGCCTCAACGCAATCGCCGCCGCCCATATTTCACTTGCGCTGGGCGTGCCGACTTCGTAGTAATCCGCGTGATTCGCTGCATGACAGAAGCCAGTTTCGACATCTCGCATGGATAACCTTCACACGGAGAGGGCGCTTTGAGCCGCCCCTTTTCCCCTCGCACCCCCCCCGCGCCGGCCTATCGAATCAACGGGAAGATTCGCGCCCGGGAAGTCCGCGTCATCGGCCCTTCGGGGCAGCAGCTTGGGGTGATCACCCTCGCTGAAGCCCTCACCCTGGCCCGGAATCATTCGGTGGACTTGGTGGAGATCGCGCCCAACGCCGTGCCGCCCGTCTGCCGGCTCGTGGACTTCGGCAAGTTCCGCTACGAGCAGGCCAAGAAGGACAAGGACTCGAAGAAGCACCAGCACGCCAACAAGGTGAAGGAAGTGCAGCTCTCGCCGAACATTGATCCGCATGACTTCGGCGTGAAGCTGGCGCATGCGATTGATTTCATGTGCGAGGACATGAAGGTAAAGATCCAGCTCCGTTTCCGTGGTCGCGAGATGGCGCACAAGGAAATCGGCGAACAGGTCGTCGCGCGTTTTCTCAAGGAAGCCGCGCCGTGGGGCCACCCCGACTTCTCCCCCAAGCTGATGGGCAAGACCATCAACGTGATGATCAGCCCGCACCCCCGGAACAAGCGCGCCAAGCATCCCACCAAAAACGACCAGGGAGAGATTGCCGGGGCCGAGCATCACGAGCCTATCGCCAAGCCGATCATCAACGACATCGTCGCCAATGCTGCAAGGTCGGCAGCCCCCGGCGGGCACCGGTCCGCGCCGGTCAAAGCCGATGGGCCGCCTGCCGATGGTTTTGCGAACCAGCCGTTCGCGATCCTCGACGTGGCTGGACCGGCGACCTGACCTGCGTTCGGATTCGGTGCGGCTGCGTTGACGCGTTTGGTGTCCGCAATTGAACTCACTGCCCACGCAATGAAATCCTCCGACTCCGCCAGAACAAAGGACCGCTTCGTCATCATCATGGCCGGAGGGCGCGGCGAGCGCTTCTGGCCGGTCAGCCGCGAGAAGACGCCCAAGCAGCTCATCAAGCTCCTCGGCGACAGCTCGTTCCTCCAGCAGGCCGTGGCCCGCGTCACGCCGCTGGTGCCGCACGAGAACATCTTCGTCATCACCAACGCCGTGCAGGCTCCCGAGGTGCGCAGGCAGTTGCCCAAGCTGCCGAAGGAAAACGTCGTGGCCGAGCCGGTCGGACGCGACACCTGCGCGGCGGTCACTCTCGGCGCGGCCATCGTCGGCGCGCGCTCGACCACGGGCGTCATGGCCGTGCTGCCGGCGGACCACGTCATCCCGGAGGAGAAGAAGTTTCAGACCGTGCTGGGCGATTGCTTCGACCTCGCGGCGTGCGGGCAGGCCATTGTGACCATTGGCATCAAGCCCACCGAGCCGGCCACGGGCTACGGCTACATCCGCACCGGCAACGAGTTGCCCCCGCCCGCTGGCGTGAAAAAATACAAGACCGCGATGTTCAAGGCCGAGCGCTTCGTGGAGAAACCCAACTACGAGACCGCGCTCGAATACGTGAACAGCGGCCAGTATCGCTGGAACGCCGGGATGTTCATCTGGAGCTTTGTCACCGTGACGAACGGCCTCGAAGCGCATCAGCCGGAGATGGCCGCCGCGTGCCACCGGTGGTTCGACGCCGCGAAGTCGCCCGCGAAACTCGCCAAGGTGCTGGCGAAGGAATACCCGGACATCAAGAAGGTCTCGATTGACTACGCGCTGCTGGAAAAGGCGCAGAACGTCGTCGTGGCCGACGGCTCTTTCGCGTGGGACGACCTCGGCTCGTGGAACGCGCTCGCGCACCACGTGAAGCCCGACGCCGAGGGTAATTGCGCCGTGGCCGACTTCATCCACGTGGACGCCGCGCGGAACATCATCTACGACGCCCGCAGCAAGCAGCTGCGCACGCCCATTTGCATCGTGGGCCTGCGCGACAGCATCATCGTGCAGACCGACGACGCCACGCTCGTCGCGCACAAGAGCCAGTCACAGAAAATCAAAGAGCTGGTGAAGAAGCTGTCGGAGGACGCGCGGTTGAAAAAGCTGGTGTGAGCGAAGTAGCGGTGCGGGTAGGGCGCGTCTGTCCCCAGCGAGCCGCTGAATTATCCGGTCGCCCAACCGGCGCGCTGGGACAGACGCGACCTGCCTGAACAATGCCGCACGCCGAACTTCTCAGTTTCCCAATCCCCCGCCCGCGCTATGCTGCCGCTGACGATGCACCGCCTCGATTTGCCAGCCTTGGTCTTCGCGTGCCTCTGGCTCGCCGTCGGATGCACGCCGGACAAAGACCGCGACTTCACAAACGCCCGACACCGCATGTTGCGCGATCAACTCACCGGCCCCGGACGCGGCATCAAGGACGAGCGAGTGCTCACCGCAATGCGCGCCGTGCCGCGCCATGAGTTCGTGCCCGAGGATGTCCGCTTCAGTGCTTACGACGACCGTCCCCTGCCCATCGGCCACGGGCAGACTATTTCTCAGCCGTTCATCGTTGCGTTCATGACGGAGCAACTGAAGCCGCTTCGGACCGACAAGGTTCTCGAAGTCGGCACTGGCTCCGGCTATCAGGCGGCGATTCTTTCCGGCCTCGTGAAGGAAATCTTTACCATCGAGATCGTCGAGCCGCTCGCCAAGCGCGCCGAGGCTGATCTGCGTCGGCTCAGCTACACCAACGTCTTCGTGCGAGCAGGCGACGGCTACAAGGGCTGGCCGGAGCACGCACCCTTCGACGCCATCATCGTGACCTGCGCACCGGATCAGGTGCCGCAGCCGCTCATCGAGCAGCTCAAGGAAGGCGGCCGCATGATCATCCCCGTCGGCCCTGACGGCGGCATGCAGGAGTTGGTGCTGCTGGAGAAGCGCGGCGGCGAAGTGCGGCGTCAGGCCATCCTTCCCGTGCGCTTCGTGCCGATGACGCGCGAAGGTGGAGCGAAGCAGTAGCGAGGTAGGGCGCGCCTGTCCCCTGTAGCGGCGGTCTGTGACCGCCGAGTTTGCGCCGCCTTCGATAACTCGGCCGGCGCTCACAGAGCGCCTCTACAATTACTTCCCGTCAACCACCTCGGCATCGAAGACACCCGTTAGCACTCGGCCTTCTCTCTTCACTTGAATCCAGAGGCGATAGCGACCTGCGCTGGGGAACTCGTAAGGGAATGCGACAGTGTCCGTGAGACCGTCGGCGTGCGGTGGCCTGCCGGTGGCGGGAACCAACTCCTTGGTCTCGACGCGCGCTGCTTTCCCATCCTGCTTTTCCCGGTTCACCTCACGCTTCGCAAAGACCTCCTGCGCCGCCATCGAGATGGTTCCGACCGGATGCAGATGCGCGAACACGTTTCCGTCCGCGCGCCGAACCGCTGCATGGCCGTTCATGCCGATGTAAGGTTCGAGCAGCGCGGGGGAACCGTCGGGCTTGAGCACCTTGAAGCGCAGCGGAGCCTCACGCTTCGTCATCAACGCGCCACTCCGTTCCCACTGCATCACGTAGCCGCCCGGCAGGCGGCATGAATCCGGCGCGCTCGCGGGCTGCGGCTCGCCGAAGTGCCACGAGTCGTCCGCGTCGAAGGCCGTGACAGAGTCGTCACCTGTTGCGCGGCGAACGGGCACGCCACAGAACGGGTCGGACGCACCGGCGCGACGCGGCACATTGGCGAAGCTCGCGGACGGCTCCGGCAAATCAGCCTTCGCCGTGAGCGTCTGCGTGAAGCCGCTTTCATGCGACACATCCGCGATGACCGAGTATCGGCCCGGCGGCAGCGGCGGCAGCGCAGCTTCAAACGTCGTTGCGTTGCGCTGCACGGGATGCAGGTGCGCGAACGTGTCCGGCTCCTCGTCGCGGATGAGGAAGAGGTGCATGAGCTTGCCGTGGTCGGGCGCAAGCGGCGTCCAGTGCCGCATCCCGGCGCCGCTCGTGTCCACGCGCAGACGCAGCACAGGCTGGCCGTTCGTGGTGAACACCTCCGTCAGCACCGGAAGCGGGCGGTAGAGGCGGTTGGTGCGGAAGTCGCGGTCCACAGAGTCCCACCACGACTTGCCGCCCACGACCATGCCGGTGAAGAGCATCGTGCTGGCAATCATTGCGAGCGTGGAGCGGATGCGGACGGGCCCCGCGATTTCCTCTTCCGGTTTCAAGACCGACTCGCCCCACGCAGCGCCGACAAGCCGCACCGCCGCGATGAAGAGAATGACGCCTAGCACGACCAGCATCGTCGCAAAGGCGGGCACCATTTCCTTTCGCACCAAGGCGACGTTGTTGACCGGCACCATCACTTCGCCGGTGCCGCCGGTTCCCTCGACGCTGACGTGAACGCTGTAAGCCCCGGGCGTCATCAGCCAGAGCGTGGCGGTGTAGAGGTTCGTTTCGCCGCGCACGGGTTGGGCAATGTCGGGCGGTGGCGTGCCGCCCTTGCCCACCCGCCAGAACACCGGCAGCACCGCGACGCGCGTCACGCCCGGCCCGAGCGCGCGCACGGAAATCTCTGCCAGTCCCGGCACGACCTCCGGCGGCCGCACCACCACGCGCACCGGATGCGGCCCGGCCTTGCCTTCGAAGATGACGTTCGGGCTGCCGATATGCGCCCCGACGGGCGAGGCAAGCGACAGGAGGAGGAACAGACTGAGAAGACAACTTTTGCCACAAGAGGGCGCAAAGGACTCAAAGGGGAAACGTTCAACGTTCAACGTCCAACGCCCAACATCGAACGAGCGCGCCTCTGGACGTTGAAAGTTGAACGTTGAACGCTGGACGTTTCCCGATTCCTTCTGCGTTGCACTCTCTGCGCCCTTTCGCGGCAAAAGCTTTTCCTTCATCGCCGCACCTTGAGCATCCAGTTGCCGAACCACAGGCCCACACGGCACGCGCCGCACGCGAGCACGAGCGCGAAGACCAGCCCGCGCGCCGTCACCGGGTCGTGGTCCAAGCGCCAGAAATCATTCATCCACGGGCCGAGGTTCGAGGAGTAAGGCCAGTGGCGGTGGCCGGCGAAGAACCAGTTGTCCGATGCGGGACTCAACATGAAGGCGGAGAAGTTCCATTGCACCGGCAGCACCAGACCGAGAAACGCCACGCCCAGCGCAATCGCGAGCAGCCAGTCACGCCACCACGGTGCGGGCGATTTGCAATCGCCGTCTGTTGCATTCGCTGCCTCCGGGCGGCGACTGGAAGTCGCCGGCACGCGTTTTGCCCATCCCACTAG
>SXTU01000285.1 GCA_005791875.1 Verrucomicrobiales bacterium | reverse complement strand
TGATTTCGTCGGCGAGGACGAGGTGCGCGAAGATGGGGCCGAAGCGCGTGGTGAAGCCGCCGGACTGCGGGTTGTAAATCTGCGTGCCGATGACGTCGGCGGGCAGCATGTCCGGCGTGAACTGGAGCCGGGAGAACTTCACGGCGAGGCAGGACGCGAGGGATTTCACCGAGAGCGTCTTGGCGAGGCCGGGCACGCCTTCGAGCAGGACGTGGCCGTTCGCGAGCAGGCCGATGGTGAGGCGCTCGACGAGGTATTTCTGGCCGACCACGACCTTGTTCAGCTCGGCGAAGAGCGTGGGGACGAAGGCGGCGGCCTTTTGGACTTCTTCGTTGATGGCGGCGATACCGGTGTTCATGTCGGGCGGATGTTACGCGGCAAGAGACAGCGGCGGAAGCCTGCGCGTTCGGAAAAACTTCCTTCCGACTTGGCTGGGCTAGAGCCGCGCCGTGGCCTTTGAAGTTGAATCCTCTCCCCGCGCTGGCCTTCTATCTTCTGCGTCCATGAACCACCAGCGCTTAACCCTGCTCGGCTCGCTCGCCCTCGCCGCGCTGTGCGCGATCAGCAGCACAGCGGCGGAGTCGAAGGCTCTGGCGAAGAAGGCTGCGCCGCAAATCCCGTGGTCCTTCCTTCCACTTCGCGAGTCGCCGCCGCCCAAAGTCCGCAACGCCAGGTGGCCGCAAACGCAGCTCGACCACTTCCTCCTCGCGAAGATGGAAAAGGCCGGCGTGAAGCCGGCCGCCACCGCCGACCCGCGCGCCTTGATTCGTCGCTTGCACTTCGACCTCACCGGCCTGCCGCCCAGCCCCGAAGAGGTTGAGGCGTTCGTCCGCAACTTCTCACCTTCGCACTCTCCCACTTTCTCACCTGCTAGCGGTGCAGGTGGGAAAGTGAGCATGCGAGAGAGTGAGCAACGCGCAGTCGCCGCCGCAGTCGAACGCCTCCTCGCCTCTCCCGCCTACGGCGAACGCTACGCCCGCTACTGGCTCGACCTCGCGCGCTACGTGGACGAAACCGCCTCGTGGCTCGAGAAGACCAGCGGCGCCCATCTCTACCGCGACTGGGTCATCAAAGCCTTCAACGACGACCTGCCCTACGACCAGTTCGTCATGCGGCAAATTGCCACCGACCAGATGGGCCTCCCGCCCGCGGACCGCCCCGCGCTCGCCTTCCTCGGCCTCGCGCCGACTTACTGGAAGGAACTCCAGCTCCCGCCCGACATCATCAAAGGCACCGTCGCCGACGAATGGGAGGAGCACGTGGACACCCTCAGCCGCACCTTCCTCGGCCTCACGCTCGCCTGCGCCCGCTGCCACGACCACAAGTCCGACCCCATCACCGCCGCCGACTACTACGGCATCGCCGGCGTCTTCGCCAGCGTGCGCCACGCCGAGGTGCCGACGATGGGCGACCAGTTCTGGCTGCCGGTGAAGAAGGCCCGCGAGTCCGTCTCCGCGCTGGAGAAGGAACGCGACGAGTTGAAGAAGAAAAAGCCCGCGCCCGCCGACCTCACCAACCAAGTCGCCGTCATCGAGCAGAAAATCGCCGGCCTCAAGACCAACACGCCGCACTTCAACATGCCGATGGCCACCGCCGTCGAGGACGCCGCCCTCTTCGTCATCCCCGCCGCGAACAACAAGGGCACCGTGCTCGACTTCAAGCCCGGCCAGGCCCGCGACCTTGAGCTGATGAAGCGCGGCGACCCGAACAACACCGGCGCCGTCGTCCCGCGCCGTTTCCTCTCCGCCTTCCCCGCCAAGGACGGCCAGCCCCGCCGCTTCACCACCGGCAGCGGACGCCTCGAACTCGCCCAAGCCATCGTGCAGGAAGCCGCCCCGCTCACCGCCCGCGTCATCGTGAACCGCATCTGGAAACACCACTTCGGCCGCGGCATCGTGGACACGCCCAGCGAGTTCGGCCCCAGCGGCGAAGCGCCTTCGCACCCCGAGCTGCTCGACGACCTCACCGCGCGCTTCATCAAAAACGGCTGGTCCATCAAGTGGCTGCACCGCGAAATCCTCCTCTCCGCCGCGTGGCAGCAAAGCTCGCTCGCGCCCGACTCCGAGAAGCGCGACCCGGAGAACAAGCTCTTCGCTCGCATGCCCCGCCGCCGACTCGACTTCGAGGCGTGGCGCGACACCACCCTCGCCGCCGCCGGCACGCTGGACCGCAGCTTCGGCGGCGTCGCCACGGCGCTCACGTCGGAGAAGAACCTCCGCCGCACGCTCTACGGCACCGTGAACCGCCACGAGCTGGAGCCGATGCTGCGCATCCATGACTTCCCCGACCCCGCCGCCCACAGCGCGTCGCGCACCGAGACCGCCACCGCGCTGCAAATGCTCTTCTCGCTGAACAGCCCCTTCCTCCTCGCCCAAGCCGACGCCTTCGCCGCGCGCCTGGAAAAGGAAGCCGGCCCCGCCCTGAACGACCGCGTCACCCGCGCCCACGCCATCCTCTTCCAACGTCCCGCGACCGCGAAGGAACTCGCCCTGGCCACCCGCTTCCTCACCGGCCGCGAGACCGACAAGAGGGCCTGGTCCGAATACGCCCAAGCCCTGCTCGCCAGCAACGAAACGCAGTTTGTGGATTGATATGAACGCAATTCTCCCCCTCTCCCGCCGCGCCGCCATCGCCCGCTTCGGTGGCGGCCTCGGCACGTTGGGCTTGCTCGCCTCGCTGCCGGGCGTGGCATCGGCGCTGCCGAATGCCGCGTCGCCCATGCGGGCCTTGCCGCACTTCCGTCCGCGCGCGAAGCGGGTCATCCACCTGTTCATGAACGGCGGGCCGTTCGGCCCGGACTTCTTCGACCCCAAGCCGGACCTGACCAAGTTCGCCGGGCAGCGGCCCGAGGGCGCGGACTTGCGCACGGAGCGGCCCACGGGCGGATTGCTGCCGGTGCCGTTCAAGTTCAGCAACCACGGCAAGTCCGGCCTGCCCGTCAGCGACCTGCTCCCGTTCACCGCGCAGTTCGCCGACGACCTCTGCGTGCTCCGCAGCGTCCACACGGACAATCCGAACCACGGCCCCGCGTTGCTCCTGATGAACAACGGCACGATGACGCCGCGCGTTCCGGCGATGGGCTCGTGGTGCAGCTACGGCCTCGGCTCGGAGAACGCCAACCTCCCGAGTTACGTGGTGCTCTGCCCCGGCCGGCCGGTGCGGTTTTCCATCCTGTGGACGAGCGCGTTCCTGCCGTCGCAGCACGGCGGCAGCTACATCAACCACTCGAACCTCGACCCGAAGGCGATGATTCCGTGGCTGCACAATCCGCGCACGCCGGCGGACGCGCAGCGCAAGCAGCTCGACCTGCTGGCCGAGATGAACCGCGAGCATCTCGCCACGCGCGGCGGCGTGGACGCGGCGTTGCAGGGACGCATCGAGGCGATGGAGACGGCCTACCGGATGCAGTTCGCGGCGACGGACGCCTTCGACATCGCGCGCGAGCCGGCGGCGGTGCGCGAGACTTACGGCAAGGGGCACTTCGCGAACGGCTGCCTCATGGCGCGGCGGCTGGCGGAGCGCGGCGTGCGCTTCATCCAAGTCTATTACGGCAACAGCCAGCCGTGGGACACGCACTCAAATCACGACCCGCAGACACGCACGCTGGCCAAGGATATTGACCAGCCCATCGCCGCACTGCTCGGTGACTTGAAGCAACGCGGCCTGCTCGAAGACACGCTGGTCGTCTGGGGCGGCGAGTTCGGTCGCACACCGGTGAGCGAGAACGGCAACGGCCGCGACCACAACCCGCACGGCTTCTGCATGTTCCTCGCCGGCGGCGGTGCGAAAGGCGGAATGAGCTACGGCGAGACGGACAACTTCGGCTTCAAGGCCGTCGAGAACCGCATGCACATCCACGACCTGCACGCGACGCTGCTGCACCTGCTCGGCGTGGACCACGAGCGCCTGACCTTCCGCTACGCCGGCCGCGACTTCCGGCTGACGGATGTGCACGGAAATGTGGCGCGGGAGATTCTGGCCTGACGCTCACTTCTCGGGCAGGCTCGCAGCGAATGGCAGCGATAGAAGTTCACGGCCTGACGAAGGCTTTCCGCACCTACAAGAAGCAGCCCGGCTTTCGCGGGGCGGTGCGCGGGCTGTTCAAGCGCGAGTATGAGCAGACGCTCGCGGCGCGCGAGGTGAGCTTCAAGGTCGAGGAGGGCGAACTGGTCGGATTCCTGGGGCCGAACGGCGCGGGCAAGACCACGACACTCAAGATGCTCGCGGGCCTGCTCTATCCCACCAGCGGCACGGCGAAGGTGCTGGGCTACGTGCCGTGGGAGCGTGCAGACGGCTATCGCCGACAGTTCGCGCTGCTGCTCGGGCAGAAGAACCAGTTGTGGTGGGACTTGCCCGCGCGCGAGTCGCTCGAATTGAACGCGAAAATTTACGGCATCGAGCGCGCCGTGTTTGAGCGCACCGTCAGTGAGTTGACCGAACTGCTGGATGTCAAAGACAAGCTCAACGTCATGGTGCGCGAGCTGTCGCTGGGCGAGCGGATGAAGATGGAGCTGACCGCCGCGTTGCTGCATCAACCCAAGGTGCTATACCTCGACGAGCCGACGATCGGCCTCGACGTGGTCTCGCAGAAGAAAGTCCGCGAGTTTCTTCGTCACCACAACGCCACGCGCAAGACGACGATCCTGCTCACGAGCCATTACATGACGGACATCCAGGAGCTGTGCCAGCGCGTCATCATTATAGACAAGGGCACGATCTTCTTCGATGGCCGGCTGAGTGAGGTGATTGACCGCTTCGCCGACTTCAAGCTCGTGACCATCGAGTGCGAGCCAGGGCCGGAGCGCTCGGCGGAGTCGCTGGCGCAGTATGGCGAGGTGGTCGAGCGCGCACCCGGCACGGTGAAACTCAAGGTGAAGCGCGACCGCGTGGTGCCGGTGTGCAAGGCGCTCTTCGACGCGCTGCCGGTGCGCGACATAGATATCCAGGAGGTGCCGATCGAGGACATCATCCGGGAGTTGTTTGCGCGGAAAGCCGGCTAGTCGCAGGGCGCGAAAGGCTCGCGGTTTTTTCCGATTGCACGGCCAAGTGCCACCGCTAGATTGCACAATGTGAACGGCCTTCTGGAACTCTTCCAATCGCGCGGCAGCAGCGAGGGAGCCGGAGCCGCTCAAGGGAGTGGTTACCTCGTTCTCGCCCTGCTGGGACTGCTCTTCCTGATTCTCGCCGTCGGTGCCTTGTTCGTCTGGATGGCGACGCGTCACGCCCGCGAGCGCCGGATTTGGGAGGAGGCCGAGTCGCGCTCTCGCCCACGTCGCCGCTGGTCGGAGGCCAGCGAGTTCCGACCGGAAATCTTCGACTCGCCCTGTCGTTGGATTGCCGTCCGCACCACGGAGCCGCGCGCGGTGCAAAAGGCCCTCAGGCTGTCCAACCCCACGCTCTGCACGTGGGCGGAGGGCATGGCCGAGGCGCGAGATCGCCGGCTCTTCATCACGCCACCCATTGGTGAATGGGTGCTCGTCGTCGGCCCCGGCCTGCCTGACCCAAGCGATGACGTGGATCAGTGCTTCCACCTGCTCTCCGAGCTGAGCCGCAAGCTGGGCCTCGTGGAATTCTACAGCCTCAACCGCGCAGTCGGTCATCACGCATGGGCGCGGCTCGACTCGGGCGAAGTGCTGCGTGCCTACGCGTGGGTCGGCCACGTCGCGTGGAACCAAGGCCTGCCCAGCCCGGCGGAACTCGGCCTCGGCCTGAAGTGCTACGAGTATCTCGATCCTGTTGAAAAGGATTGGGACGAGTCGCACGACCCAATCTTGCAGAACATCGAGCGGCTCCCGATGCTGGCCGCGCGCTGGAGCGTGGACCCGGCCGCGCTCGACGAACGGCACTTTGCAACCGGACGGGGGATTGTCGGTGAAATGACCTGAACCGCCGGGACCCGGCGGCCAACGAAAGGCGACCTATGTCACTCGAATCCGCACTCGATGAGTATCCCAAGGAGCTGAGGTTGCGCGACGGCCTCGTTTGCCAGTCTCGCCCGCTGGAACCGGGCGACCACGCCGCGTTCCACCGCTTCTTCACGTCGCTCAACGCGCCGGAACTTCTCTACATCAAGCACCGCGTCACCGAACCGGAAGTGGTCCGCGCGTGGTGCGAGCAGCTCGACCTCGGGCGCAACCTGCCGCTCCTCGCGTGGGACGGCGACACCGTCATCGGCGTCTGCACGCTCCACCAAAATCTCGGCGGCTGGAAGCGGCACATCGGGCGCGTGAGCGTCCATGTCCATCCGAAGTTTCGTGGGCGCGGGCTGGCGCAGGCGCTGGTCGGCGAGACGGTGGACATCGCGCGCGCGTGCAGCCTGGAGAAGGTCGAGGCGGAGTTCATCGGCACGCAGGAAGGCGCGATCAAGGTCTTCGGCCTGCTTGGCTTCAGCGAGCTTGTCCGCCTGCCCGACTACGTGAAAGACATGCAGGCCATCACGCATGACTACGTGCTCATGGGCCTAGATCTCCTCACGGACGACGAATACGCCGGGGCGGGCTAGGCGCGGTCAACCGCTGTCGCGGTGCTGTAGCGGCGCTCTGGGAGCGCCGATCGAATCGCGAGAGCAGGCCCAAAAGCCCGGCGGGCATAGACCGCCGCTACATCCGTCACCGCATCGCCTTGAAGAAGCGTTCCCAGCGCGGCGCGAAGCACCGTTCGCGATCCAAGGACAGCACCACCGCCGTCGAGCGCCCCACAATCTTCTCGCGGGACACGGGGCCGAAGTAACGCGAGTCGAGACTGTTGTCCCGGTTGTCACCCAGCATGAAGTAATGGCCGGCCGGAACGGTGGTCGGTCCGAAGCTGCGCATGGCGGACAACGCAGGCGTGGCCATCACGGGATGCTTCCGCTCTGCGAGTTGCTCGCTGGCGAAGTCGTGGCGCGGCTGTTGAGCGGAAGGGATGGCGTTCACGGTGAGCGGGTCGAGCGCGGCGTAGTCCCCGGCGCGGCCATTGAGGAGGAGACGGTTGTCGCGCAGCTCAAGTGTGTCGCCGGGCAGGCCGATGACGCGTTTGACCATGCGCTGGCCGTTGGCCGGGGAGAAGAACACGACGACTTCGCCGCGCTGCGGCTCGCTCCACTCGGCGAGGTGCCACGTGGTGAATGGGACCTTGAGATCGTAGGCGAGCTTGTTCACCCAGACACGATCGCCTTCGAGGATGGTCGGTTTCATCGAGCCGGTGGGCACGTCGTTCCAGTCCGCGAGCGCCGAGCGCAGCGTGGTGGTGACGAGCACGATGATGAGGCAGGGCATGAGCCACTCGATCCAGAAGCGGCGGGCGGCGGGTTTCCAGCGGGAGGTTTTCATGGGGCGAGTTGGAGTAACGGAATCCCTAGCCGTTCAAACACAGGCGGAGAATTCTTCATTCCACCTGGCGCAAGGTTCACAAGAACCCGCTCTCCCTTGCGCCGCGCTGCGACTGCGCGACTACACCAGCTCCCGAATCGGCTCGCCGTGCTCCACGACGAAGCGCGGGCGGCGCTGGTGGTCCTCGTAAGTCACGTCCACAGGCAGGCCCATGTGGTGGAAAATCGTCGCCGCCAAATCGCCGGGCGTGAGCGCGCGTGAGGCGATCTGTCCGCCGTCGCGGTCCGTCGAGCCGATGACTTGACCGTGGCGGAAGCCGCCGCCGGCAAGCGTGATCGAGGAAACGTAAGGCCAGTGGTTGCGCCCGTCCGTGCTGCCCTGCGTGCCGATTTGCGGGGAGCGTCCGAACTCGCCCATCGCGATGACCAGCACGTCGTCGAGCATGCCTCGCTCGCCGAGATCAGTGACGAGCGTGGTGAAGAGGTGGTCGAACACCGGCAGCAACGGACGCAGGCCGCTCCAGATGCCGCCGTAGGGCGGGATGTTGTCGCCGTGCGTGTCCCACGTGCCGGAGGCGGAGTGGTTGCTGAGGTCGAGCGTGATGAAGCTCACGCCGCGCTCGACGAGGCGGCGCGCGAGGAGCGCCTTCTTACTCCAGTCGTGTTCACCGTAGCGGTCCACGCTGCGTTGCGGCTCGGTGGTCAGGTCGAAGGCCGCCTGCGCCTGCCCGCCAGCGACGAGGTCGAAGGCTTGCTGGCCGAAGCGGTCGAGCGCATCAATCGAGCCGGAGTTGTCCACGTCGCGCCGGAGCGAATCCATTTGCTGCGCGAGCGTCTGGCGCGAACGGACGCGATCCATGTCGAGGCCGCCGGGGAGTTGGAACAGCTTGCTGACGTTGTCGCCAATGAAGGGGTTGTAGCGCTGGCCGAGGTAGCCGGACCACGCGAAGTGAGTGCGGTCGCGGACATTGAGATGCACGGCGGGCGGCATGCCCGGCTGGTTCGCGCCGCGATGCTTCGCGACGATGGACGCGAAGCCGGGATACATGACGGCCTCGGGGTTCGTGCGCGGCTCGGCGCGGACGTTGGCAGTCTGCATCACCATATTCGGCTGGTGATTGCTACCACGGCAATCCATCGAGCGGATGATCGTGAGCTTGTCCATCAACGCGGCCTGCTTCGGGAGATGCTCGCAGAGGTGAACGCCGGGGAGCTTGGTTGGAATGGTCTTGAACGGTCCGCGATAGCCGGACGGCGCGTCGGGCTTCGGATCCCACATGTCCACATGGCTCGGACCGCCGGCCATCCAGAGGAGAATGACGGCCTTGTTACTGCCCATCGCGCGGCCCGTGGCGGCGGCTTGCGCGCGGACGCGAAGCAACTCCGGCAGCGTCAGGCCAGCGATTCCAGCAAGGCTGGCCTTGAGCATGGAGCGGCGGCTGAAGACGTTCAGCCCCTCGCGCACGCGCGGGTTCAACGCAGTGAACGCGTGGCGGTGCGTGCTGGCGTGTGAGGAGGCAGCGGGCATGGTGCGAACGTAGGAGGGCCGACGCGACGGGTCAAAGTGGAATTCAGGGCGGTAGCCGCCGAGGTCAGGAGGCGGAGTCGGCACTACAACATTCCGCCTCCTCACCTCGGCGGCTACGACGCTTCTTTTCTCGTGCAATCCCTCAGCCTCGCCGTTGAAATCCCGATATGCAGCGCAGCTTCCTCGGCATTGAAATCGGCGGCACCAAACTGCAGCTCGTCGTGGGCAACGCCGACGCGCGCATCACGGTGCGGAGGCGTTTCACAGTGGACAAGGTTCGCGGCGGGGCTGGCATCCGTGAGCAGATTGCCGGCGCGTTGTCCGAGCTGATGGCGCTCGCCAAGCCCGCCGCCATCGGCGTCGGATTCGGCGGGCCGGTGGATTCGGCAACCGGGCAAATCTGCTGCTCGCACCAGATTGAAGGCTGGTCCGAGTTTCCCCTCGGCGAATGGCTGCGCGGCCTCACCGGCCTGCCCGTGGCCGTGGACAACGACGCGAACACGGCCGCGCTCGGCGAGGCCCTGCGCGGCGCGGGCGTCAGCTGCAACCCGGTTTTCTACGTCACGCTCGGCAGCGGCGTGGGCGGAGGCCTCGTCGTGGACGGACGCATCTACCACGGCACGAAGCCGGGCGAGGCGGAGCTGGGCCACGTGCGGCTGGACAAGTCCGGAATCACCGTCGAGCAGCGCTGTTCCGGCTGGGCCGTGGACCGGAAAATCCGCGAGGCCAGCCAGCGCGAGCCGTGGTGTCGGCTGGCGAAACTCACCGCCGGTGGCGACCACGGCGAGGCCCGGGCCCTCGCGCCCGCCCTTGCGCAAGGCGACCCGCTCGCGCAGCGCATCCTCGACGAAGTGGCCGACGATCTCGCGCTCGCGCTGTCGCACGTCACGCAGCTCATGCACCCGGAAGTCATCGTGCTCGGCGGTGGCTTGTCGCTCGTGGGTGAGCCGTTGTGCGCGGCTGTAGCGAGCGCGCTGAAGCGCTACGTCATGGAAGCTTTCGCCCCCGGCCCGCGCGTGGTGCTTGCGGGCCTGGGTGAAGACGCGGTGCCAGTAGGAGCGCTCGAACTAGCGGTCAGCCTTCAGCGGTCAGCCTTCAGCGGTCAGCCGTCAGCCAAGACTCGCCTTCCTCCGCTCTCCTCGCTGACCGCTGACCGCTGATTTCTATATGACCCTCGAACTCATCAACACCGGCAGCGAGCTGATGCTCGGGCGCGTGCTGAACACTCATCAGCAGTGGCTTTGCCGCCAGCTCGCGGACCTCGGCTACGTCGTCACGCGGCAGGTCGGCGTGGCAGACACGGTGGACGACATCGAGCAAGCCGTGCGCGAGGCGCTGGGCCGCGCGGACTTCATCATCACCACCGGCGGACTGGGACCGACCTCGGACGATATCACACGCGACCGCATCGCCGCGCTGCTTGGGCGCAAGTTGAGCGAGGACCCGGCCATCGTCGCGCACGTGGAAGGATTCTTCGCCCAACGCAAGCGCGCCATGCCAGCGAGCACGCGCGTGCAAGCGATGGTGCCCGAGGGCGCGCTCGTGCTGCACAACGCCCACGGCACAGCGCCGGGACTCGCGCTACACGTGATCCCGAACCCGTTCCGCGCGGACGGCAAGGCGAGCTGGCTGGTCATGCTGCCAGGCCCGCCGCGCGAGCTGCGCCCAATGTTCACCAACCAAGTCGCGCCGCTGCTGAGGGAGGGGCTGCCGCTGGAAGGCGACTTCGTCTGTCGCACGCTGCGAACCGTGGGCATCGGCGAATCCTTTCTCGAAGAGCGCATCGCCGGGCCGCTGAAGCCACTGACAGACGCGGGCCTTGAACTCGGCTACTGCGCGCACACGGGCGCGGTGGACGTGCGCTTCGTCGCGCGCGGCTGCGGTGCGGACGCGGACGTGGAAGAGGCGGCGCGCATCGTTTACGAGCTGGCGGGCGAACACATCTTCGGCGAGGGCGACGATGAGCTGGAGCAGGTGCTCTTGGGCAAACTCGCCGAGCGGAAACAAACCCTCGCGCTGGCCGAGTCCTGCACCGGCGGCTTCATCGCGAACCGGCTGACGAACGTGCCGGGCGCGTCCACGGTGTTTCTCGCCGGGGTGGTGACTTACGCCAATTCTGCGAAGGAGCACTTCCTCGGCGTGCGCGCTGAAACACTCAAGGCCCATGGAGCAGTGAGCGAGGAAGTCGCGAGAGAGATGGCCGATGGAGCGAGGGCGCGGACGGGCGCGGACTTCGCCCTCGCGGTGACGGGCATCGCCGGGCCAGGGGGCGGCACGCCGGAGAAGTCCGTCGGCACGGTCTTCATCGCGCTTGCCTCTGCCAGCGGCACGAAGGTCATCAACCCGGTCAACCGCTACGACCGCGAGACGTTCAAGCAAGTGACCTCGCTCCAGGCGCTGGAGCTGTTGCGTCGGGCAATGGCGTAGGGACGCGCTGCGCGCGGCCTCCAGCTCACGAACTCAAAATCCCGTGGAGCACTTCGCCATGCACGTCCGTCAGGCGGATGTCGCGGCCGCTGAAGCGGAAGGTGAGGCGCTCGTGGTGGATGCCCAGTAGGTGGAGCATCGTCGCGTGCAAGTCGTGGATGGCCACCTTGTTCTCGACCGCCTTGTAGCCGTAGTCGTCGGTCGCGCCGTAGATGGTCCCGCCCTTCACCCCGCCGCCCGCCAGCCACATCGTGAAGCCAAAGGGGTTGTGGTCGCGGCCATTCGAGCCCTGCGCAAAGGGCGTGCGGCCGAACTCGCCGCCCCAGACCACAAGCGTGGAGTCGAGCAGTCCCCTACCCTTCAGGTCGCGCAACAGGCCGGCGATGGGCTGGTCCACGGCGCGGGAGTTCTTCTCGTGGCCGTCGCGCAGGTTGCTGTGCTGGTCCCAGCGGTCGCCGCCGCCCGCCGGGCAGGTCAGCTCGATGAAGCGCACGCCGCGCTCGACGAGGCGGCGCGCCAGCAGGCATTGCTCGGCGAAGGTCCCGGTCATCCGGTTTGGCGAGTCCACGCCATACATGCGTTTCGTGGCGTCGGTCTCGCCGCGAATGGCCATCAGCTCGGGCACGGCGGATTGCATCCGGTAAGCCAGCTCGTAGTTCGCGATGGAGCTTTCGAGTGCGTCGAGTTTGCCGAAGCGGTCCACGACGCCGGCGTCGAGTTTGCGCATGAGCGCGAGCTTGGCGTCTTGCAACGCGGGCTTCGCTTCGGTGGGCAGCACGTTCGCCACCGGGTTCGCGCCGGGCTTGAAGACGGAGCCTTGATACGTCGCGGGCAGGAAGCCGCTGTTGAAGTTGTCCAGGCCACCGGGCGGGATGAGGCCGCCGTTGAGGACGACGAAGCCGGGCAGGTCGGCGTTCTCGCTGCCGAGGCCATAGCCGGCCCACGCGCCCATGCTGGGTCGGCCCTGCAAGCCGCTGCCGGTGTGGAGGAAGTAGTTCGCGTTGGTGTGCTCGGAGAAGGCGCTGGTCATCGAGCGCACCACGGCGAGGTCGTCCACGCACTGGGCGACGTGCGGGAACAGGCTGCTGACGGGGATGCCGCTGCGGCCGTGCTGCTGAAACTCCCACAGCGAGCCGAGGGTGTTGCCGTTGTTGTTGAACTGCGTCGGCTCCATCTTCATGCCGAAGGGCTTGCCGTTCTCGGCGGTGAGGCGGGGCTTGGGGTCGAAGGTGTCCACCTGCGAGGGGCCGCCGTCCATGTAGAGGAAGATGACGGAGCGGGCGGGCGGAGCGTGGTGCGGGGCGCGCGGGGCGAGGGAGTTGGCGGCGCTGGCGGAGGACTTGTCCGCGAGCAGGGAGGTGAGGGCGAGTGCACCGAAGCCGTTGGCGCAGCGGGCGAGCGCGGCGCGGCGGGAGAGGCGGGCAGGCTGGTGCGTGTTCATGAGAGGGAGACGCGGAATGCAAACCGAACGCGACGGCACGCGCCTTCTCCCTTCCTCGGAGGAGGGGAGAAGGGTGCCGCAGGCCGGATGCGGGGTGGGGCCGCCAACGCCGACGCACGTAACCCCTCACCCCGGCCCTCTCCCCTCATCCGATGAAGGGAGAGAGAGGAGAGGCGCGTCGTGGCTGCGGGTGGGCGTCGGGTTTGAAGGAACGCTTTCTCCCTCACCACGGCCCTCTCCCGCTGGGAGAGGGAGCCAGCTCGACCGCCGCTCGTTCTTCCGAACGATTCATTCCAGCCGTGAGCTG
>SXTU01000284.1 GCA_005791875.1 Verrucomicrobiales bacterium | reverse complement strand
TTCCAGTTCTTCCCTCGCGCCGCATTGGACAGACTCTGCTTGCCGGAGACCGACCGCGAAAGCATTTGGCCGTGGTTCTGGCAGCATCGTGGCGGCTTCTTCGCCGCGCATTGCCATTGGCATGACAGCGGACGCAACGAGTGGACGCTTGAGCAGTCGAACGTATCGCCCCTTTGACACTCCTGTAGCGACGGTCTGCGACCGCCGACGGCGCCTTGGTTCCGCAGAGAATCGGCGGTCACAGACCGCCGCTACAGCGGTTCACGCCAGAATCCCTTTCACCACTCGCCCCTCCTCGCCGACGCCCGTGAGCCGCACATCGAGGCCCTGGAACTTCACCGTGAGCCGCTGGTGATTGATGCCGAGTTGGTGCAGCAGCGTCGCTTGCAGGTCGTGGACGTGGACGACGTTTTCCACCGAGGCGTAGCCCAACTCGTCCGTCGCGCCGTAAGTTGTCCCGCGCTTTACGCCGCCGCCGCAGAGAAACATCGAGAAGCCCTTCATGTGATGGTCGCGGCCGGGGCCGCCCTTGTTCGACTGCGCCATCGGCGTGCGCCCGAACTCGCCGCCCCAGACGATGAGCGTGTCGTCGAGCAGGCCGCGCTGCTTGAGGTCCTTGACGAGCGCGGCGGTGGCGCGGTCCACGTTCGCGGCGTTGCCTTGGATGAACTTCACCAGGTCGTTGTGATGGTCCCAGTCGCGGTGATAAAGCTGGATGAAACGCACGCCGCGCTCCGCGAGCCGGCGCGCGAGCAGGCAGTTCGACGCGAAGGAGCCATCGCCCGGCTTGCAGCCGTAGCTGTCGAGGATGTGCTGCGGCTCGTTCGTCACGTCCACCAAGCCGGGCACCGCCGTCTGCATCTTGAAGGCCAGCTCGTATTGCGCGATGCGCGTGGCCAGCTCGGGGTCATTATCGAACTGCTGCTGGCCGCGACTTAGCGACTGCACCGCCGCGACCACGTCGTGCTGCTGCGCGGCTGTGACGCCGGGCGGGCGATTGAGGTAAAGCACCGGGTCGCCCTTCGAGCGCATTGCGACGCCTTGGAATTGTCCCGGCAAAAATCCGCTGTGCCATTGCCGCACGGAAATCGGCTGTGGGCTGCGGCCCTCCGTGGAAGTCAGCACCACGAAGCCGGGCAAATCCTCGCTCTCACTGCCGAGGCCGTAGAGCACCCACGAACCCATCGAGGGCCGGCCCTGAATCATCGTGCCCGTGTTCATCAACGTGTGCGCCGGGTCGTGGTTGATGGCGTCGGTCTTCATCGAGCGGATCACCGTCAGCTCGTCCGCGACCGTGCTGAGGCGCGGGAAGATTTCCGAAATCTCCGTGCCGTTCTGCCCGCACTTTTTGAAAGCGAACTGCGGCGCAAAGCATTTCAACGTCTGCTCCTGCAACTGCGCGAGCTGTTGCCCGGCGGTGAACGAATCCGGCATCGGCTGCCCATGGAGCTTCGCGAGCTGAGGCTTGTAATCGAACGTCTCCAAGTGCGACGGCCCGCCCGCCATGTAGAGCCAGATGATGCGCTTCGCGCGCGGCGCGAAGTGAAGCGGGTTCACCACGCCACCCCAGCGGGAGAATTTGGCATCCGCGGCCAGACCCGCACGGCCCAGCAACGAAGACAACGCCATCAATCCGACACCCGTGCGCCCGAGGAACGCCCGTCGGCACAGGGGGGCGGCTTGCGGCGTGGTCCTCATGCCAGAATTCCCTGAATTGGTTTCGCGCCTTCTACGCCGGAGAGCTTTACGTCGAGGCCTTGGAACTTCACGGACAGGCGTGAGTGGTCAATGCCGAGGAGCTTGAGAAGGGTCGCGTGCAGGTCGTGGACGTTCACGATGTTCTCGACGGCGGAGTAGCCGAGCTCGTCGGTCGCGCCGTAGCTGACGCCGCCTTTGATGCCGCCGCCCGCGAGCCAGATGCTGAAGCCGGCGTTGTGGTGGTCGCGACCGCTGCCGCCCTGGCTCATGGGCGTGCGGCCGAACTCGCCGGCCCAGACGATGAGGGTGTCCTGAAGCATCCCGCGCTGCTTAAGGTCGGTGATGAGCGCCATGCACGCGCGGTCAATCTCGGCGGCCTTGAGCGTCACGCCGTCCTTCACGCCGCCGTGATGGTCCCAGTCCTTGTGGTAGAGCTGAATGAACCGCGTGCCGCGCTCGGCGAGTCGGCGCGCGAGGAGGCAGTTCGCCGCGAAGGAGCCATCGCCGGGTTTGCAGCCGTAGAGGTCCATGACGGTCTGCGGCTCCTTCGAGGTGTCCATCAGCTCGGGCACGCTGGCCTGCATTAGGAAGGCCATTTCATACTGCGCGATGCGCGTGGCGATTTCCGGGTCGTCCACGATGGAGTCGTATTTCTTGTTGAGCGAATTGACGGCTTGCACCACGTCGCCTTGCTGGTCGCGCGTCACGCCGCCGGGAGTGCCAAGATACATCACGGCGTCGCCCTTGCTGCGGAGTTGCACGCCTTGGAAGCGGCTGGGCAACAGCCCCGCCGACCACTGCCGCGCGGCGATGGGCTGGTTTTGCCCCCCCTTGCCGAGCGAAGTCAGCACCACGAAGCCGGGCAAATCCTCTGCCTCCGTGCCGAGGCCGTAAGTGACCCACGCGCCCGCGCTGGGGCGGCCCGCGATTTGCGAGCCGGTGTTCATGAACATGTGCGCCGGGTCGTGGTTAATGGCCTCGGTGGTCATCGAGCGGATGAGGCACATCTCGTCGGCCACGGTGCCTATCTGCTCGAAGAGTTCGCAGAACTCCAGCCCGTTCTTGCCGAACTTCTTGAAGCCGAGCTGTGGCCCGTAGCACGTGAGTTTGGCACCCTGTAGCTGGGCGATTTGCTTGCCCTTGGTGAACGACTCCGGCATCGGCTCGCCGTGCATTTTGGCGAGCTGCGGCTTGTAATCCCACGTCTCCAAGTGTGACGGCCCGCCGGCCATGGTGAGCCAGATGACGCGCTTGGCCTTCGCCGGGAAGTGCAGCGGGTTCACGACACCGGGCCACTTGTCTTTCTTGGCCGTCGCGGCGGATTTCCTCGCGGCCGCGAAGAGTGGGGAGTTCAGCAACGAAGCCAGAGCGAAGCCACCGACGCCCTGCGCGGTGCGGCCGAGGAAGAGGCGGCGGTTGTGGGAGGCGGCGAGGAGGGGAGAGTTCATAGGAAGTCCAAAGTCCAAAGTCGGTTAGTTCGGTTGTTTGTCGGTTGTTCGATACTTGCTGCCACGCAGTTGCGAGCGCGTGAGGTAGCCCATCATGCCAGCAATGGCCCGGCTGGTTTCGATGGCCAAAGCTTTCATCGCTTTGAACTCGGCGTCCGTGACGTAAGCTTCATCCAAAGCCACGTAAAGCTGTGAGCGAACCTCGCCGCAGGAGCCTTTCGCCTGCGAGAGAAACTGAAGGAACTCTTTGTCGCCGCCCCGCTCGAAGCCCTCGGCGATGTTCGAGGTGACCGAGATGCAGGCCCACCGAATCTGGTCGCGGAGCGCGTAGTCCTTGCCGAACTCCCCGCCTCGCGATGCGCGATAGACCGCCTGCGTCAGCGCGCGGCCCTTCTGCCCGGAAGCCAACTCCTCAAATATCTCGATGCGGGCCATAGGTTTCTAAGGGGTCCAAAGTCCAAGAGTCCAAGGTCCAAAGGCGCTGTGCGTTCGGGCGCTCAGGTTGCGAGAAGCGTTGTCAGGACTGGGCGGCGAAGTCCGAGCGGCCAAGGAAACACGCTGGCGAGCGAACGCCAGACTTTGGACTTTGGACTTCATCACGAGCGGGTAATGGTCTCGTGCAAGTTGAGGATAACCCGCGCGACGCTGGTCCACGCGGCGAGTTCGGCTTGGCCGGCGGCGGGGGGCAACGAAGCGAGGCCGACTTTCAGGAGCGACTCGGCGGCTTTCGTGTCGGCCTTGTATTGCGCGAGGTGCTTGTCGAAAAGCGCGCGGGCGGTGGCGAGTTCGTCGGGGCGCGGGGCGCGGGCGAGCGCTTGCCGCCAAGCCCACGTGATGCGCGCCGTCGCGTCGCCGCTCGACTCCTTCACGATGCGACCGGCGAAGGCGCGGGCAGACTCGACGTAGGTCGGGTCGTTGAGCAGCACGAGCGCCTGCTGCGGGATGTTCGAGCGCGTGCGCTCGGCAGCGCATTCCTCCCGGCTTGGGGCGTCGAACGCGAGCATCGAGGGATGCAGGAAGCTGCGCTGCCACCACGTGTAAAGCCCGCGCCGGAACTGGTCGTCGCCCTTGCTCGCGTCGTAGCTGCGGACGGGGAAGTTCAAGTTCTCCCAATAGCCGTCGGGCTGATACGGCTTCGCGCTCGGACCGCCAATCTTCGGGTTCAGCAATCCCGCGATGGTCAGCGCGTTGTCGCGGACCAACTCGGCGTCCACGCGCCAGCGGCTCTGGCGCGCGTGCTCGCGGTTCTCGGGGTCACGCGTCAGCAAGTCCTTCGACGCGACGGAAGTCTGGCGATACGTCGCGCTCGTCACGATGGTGCGGACCAAGTGCTTCACGTCCCAGCCGCTTGCCACGAACTCGCTCGCGAGCCAGTCGAGCAACGCGGGGTTCACCGGCGGCTCGCCCTGCGCGCCCATGTCGTCGAGCACCTTCGAGAGGCCGGTGCCGAAGAACTGTTTCCACAGCCGGTTGGCGAACACGCGGGCGGTCAGCGGGTTGTCCTTCGCGACAATCCACTCGGCCAAATCCGCGCGCGTCAGCGGCGCGTCAGGCTTCGCATCGCGCTTGATGGACCCGGGCAGGAACGCCGGCAGCGCGGGCTGCATCACCGGGCCGCTCTCGTCCATCCAGTTGCCGCGCGGCAGAATGCGGACCGTGCGCTTCGTCTCCGAGGACACCGAGACAATGCACTTGGGCACCTTCGCCTCGTAATCCGTCTTCGCCTTCTTCGCGGCGGCGAGGTCGCCGCGCAGCTTGGCCAGCTCGGGCGCAAGGCTCTTGAAGTGCGCGAGCAACTTTTCCTTCTGCGCGGCGGTGCGCTTGTCGGTGGTGACTTTGAAAATCGCCGCGATGTCCGCCGGAGGCGCGGGCGGCAGCGCCGTGCGGGCGGCCTCGACTTCCGTCGTGGTGCCGAGCCGGAACTTGCCGAGCAGGTGGTCCTTCGTTGTGCCGAACTGCAGCAAATCCACCGTGAGCGATTCGCCAGCGGCCAAGTTCAGCGGCTCAGCAAGCCCGAGGACAAGATTCTGCGCATGGCCGGCTTCGGGGAGAATTGCCCAGCCTGCCGTGCCGTTCTTCGCGTCACCATCAATCGTCGAGGCGGCGGTCCAGCCCTTGTTTGGATTCTTCTCGGTGTGGCTGGTCTGCTCGATGGTCGCGTGCGCGGATGCGAACTTCACCTTTTCTGGCTCGCCTTTGGCGCGCTTCACGGTTGCGACAACTTCGGAGAGAATGAAATTGCCGTTGGGCGCGCGGCCCGGGCCTTTGCTGGGCAACGAATCGTCCGGCAACGCTTCCAGCCGCAGGCCCGTGACGCCGGTGAGCGTGTTCGTGATGGTGACGGAGTAAGTGTCGTTCTCCGTCGCCTTGCCGCTGGCGAGCACGGAGCCGTCGCCTTGGATGGCGAGTTTGGCATTCTTGGCCGACGCGACCTTCGCGGGCTTCAGCGGCTTCCACTTCGCGTCGTGCTGCACAGCGGCGAATGCGGCGTCCTGCCACTTCTCCAACGCGCTCGCGAGCTGCGGCTGCGGGCCATCGAAGTCTTTTTGCAGCCGCGCTGCCTCGCCATCCAGCCGCGCGAGTTCCTTCGTGTCCGCGTCGCTGGGCACCATCATGCCGTCCTCGCGCCTACCCACGATGGCTTCCTTGATGTCCGCGAAGAACGCGCCGAGCGAGTAGAAGTCGCGCTGCGCGATGGGGTCGAACTTATGGTCATGGCACTGCGCGCAACCGGTTGTCTGCGCGAGCCAGACTGTGCCGACGGCGCGGACGCGGTCGGTGAGATAGCGCTGCTCGTAGTCCTTCGCTTGCGCGCCACCTTCCTCGGTGGAGAGGATGAGGCGGTTGAAAGCGGAAGCCACGCGCGTTTCCAAATTCGCGTTGGGAAACAAGTCGCCCGCGAGTTGCTCGCGCGTGAACTGGTCGAAGCGCTTGTTCTCGTTGAACGCGCGGATGACGTAGTCGCGATAAGGGAAGATGTTGCGCGGTGTGTCCGAGTGGTAGCCGATGGTGTCCGCGTAACGCACCACGTCCAGCCAGCCGATGGCCATGCGCTCGCCGTAGTGCGGCGAGGCGAGCAGGCGCTCGACGAGCTTCGCGTAGGCGTCGGGAGATTTGTCATTCGCGAACGCGTCCACTTCCTCCGGCTTCGGCGGCAGGCCGAGCAAATCGAAGTGGAGCCGGCGCGCGAGCGTGCGGCGGTCGGCCTCGGCAGCGGGCTTCAACCCAATCTCCTTCAACCGCGCCTGCACGAGCACATCCACGCCGTTCTTGCCGGCGGGCACAACGGGCAGCTTCGGCGCGACGTAGGCCCAATGCGTCTGATACTCGGCGCCCTCGGCGACCCAGCGCTTGAGCAAGTCCTTCTGCACGGGCGTTAGCTTCTTGTGCGAGTCCGGCGGCGGCATGAGGTCATCGGCGTCCTTCGTAAAGATGCGTTTCACCAACTCGCTTGCGTCGGCCTTGCCGGGGACGAAGGCCTTTACCGCGAGCGCATCCGCGCGCACGTCGAGCCGCAGCTTGGCCTCGCGCTTCTTCTCGTCCGGCCCGTGGCAGTAGAAGCAGTTGTCCGAGAGGATTGGCCGGATGTCGCGGTTGTAATCCACTTTCTTCGCGCGGGCGGCGGGCGCGGCGAGGGAAGTGGTCAGCAGGGCGACGGAGGCGAGAGCGAGGAGCAAGCGAGTTGACGTCATAAAATGGCTTCGTTTGACCCGTGCCGTCTTGGTGGAATTCACCTGGCACGGACGGGGCCAGCGGGGCAACTTTCAGGCAGCGCAATCGGTTGGGCAATGGTGATCCCGGTGCACTACAAAAGCACTCGGCAAACGTGCGACGTCGTGAGATTGTCCGGCTCAGTCGCGCGTCCATGACCACGGCCACCGCAACGCTCACCGCCGCTCCGACGGAAACGTCTGTTCGCTGCGCCGCCATCCCGTGGCATCTCGCCATCGCGGTGTGCGGCGCGTGCTGCATCCCGCTGGGCGCGCTCTGGGACATCTCGTGGCACATGAGCATCGGGCGCGACACGTTCTGGACGCCGGCGCACATCGTCATCTACCTCGGCGGCGTGGTGCCGGGATTGACTTGCGGCTGGCTGGCGCTGCGGGCGACGTTCTTCGGCTCGGCGGCCGAGCGCGCGGCGACGGTGAGCTTCTGGGGCGCGCGCGCGCCGCTGGGCGCGTGGTGTTCTATCTGGGGCTGCTTCGGGATGCTGACTTCCGCGCCGTTCGACGACTGGTGGCACAACACCTACGGGCTGGACGTTCAAATCCTTAGTCCGCCGCACGCGCTGCTGGCTGTCGGGATGTTCAGCGTGGTGCTGGGCGTGCTGCTGCTGGTGCTGTCGTGGAAGAACAGCGTTCCCGAGGCGCAGCGCGGTGGCGTCGCGAAGCTCTTCGTGTTCATGGTCGGCATCATGACGGCGACGAACTCCATCATCGTGATGGAATACAGCTTCCCGAACTCTCAGCACGCGATGACGTATTACCTCATCCTGTGCGGGCATTACCCGGCGCTGCTGGTGATGACGGCGCGCGCCGGGAACCTTCGTTGGGGCGCGACGTGCGCGGCGGGAGTGTATATGGCGCTCTACGCGGTCCTCATTTGGATTCTCCCGCTCTTCGCCGCGCAGCCGATGCTCGCCCCGATCTACAACCCGGTGACGAGCATGGTCCCGCCTCCGTTCCCGGCGTGGCTCGTGGTGCCGGCGGTGGTGATGGACTTCCTAG
>SXTU01000283.1 GCA_005791875.1 Verrucomicrobiales bacterium | reverse complement strand
GCGGCAAGTCGCCGAACATCGTCTTCGCCGACGCCGACTGGCAGCGCGCCGCCGACACCTCGCCGATGAGCGTCTTCGCCAACACCGGCCAGGATTGCTGCGCCCGCAGCCGCGTGTTCGTCGAGCAAAGCATTTACGAGCCATTCGCCGAACGCTTCATCGCCGCGACGAAGGAACTGGTCGTCGGCAACCCCGCGCTGGACGCGACGCAACTCGGCCCGCTCGTCTCCGCCAGCCATCGCGCGAGCGTGGAGGACTTCCTCGCCGACGCGCACGAGCACGGCACGCAGTTCGGCTGCGGTGGCAAGCGACCATCCGCGAAGGGCTTTTACCTCGAACCCACCGTCCTGCTCGACGTGGACAAGTCCACCCGCTGCTGGCACGCGGAAATCTTCGGCCCGGTCGTGTGCATCGTCCCCTTCGACCACGAGGCGCAGATGGTCCGCGCCGTGAACGCCTCGCCCTACGGCCTGAGCGGCTCCATCTGGACAAACGACATCCGCCGCGCCCTCCGGGTCGCACGCGCCGTGCAGAGCGGCGTCCTGAGCATCAACTCGCACAGCAGCGTCCACGTCGAAGCCCCGTTCGGCGGCTACAAGCAGAGTGGGCTGGGGAGAGACCTCGGCATGGCGGCGATGGAGGGATACACTGAACTCAAGAACATCTACGTTGCGGAGTGATTGCTTATGAAACTCGCCCAACTCAAATCCCAGATTAAGTCCGGCACCATTGACACCATCCTCGTCGCTTTCCCCGACCCGTTCGGGCGGCTGGTGGGCAAGCGCTTCCGCGCGGATTTCTTCCTCGACTCGGTCGTGAAGCACGGCACGCACGGGTGCAGCTACCTGCTCACGGTCAACCTGGACACGGACCCGCTCGACGGCTTCAAGGTTGCGAACTGGGCGTCGGGCTTCGGCGACTTCGGGTTCCGCCCGGACCTGGACACGCTGCGCGCGCTGCCGTGGCAGCCGGGCGCGGCGATGGTGCTGTGCGACTTCGTGCGCGAGAGCGGCGAGTTGGTGACGGAAGCGCCGCGCTCGGTGCTGCGACGGCAATTGGACTTGCTCGCGAAGCAGGGCCAGACCTGCCTGTGCGCGAGCGAGTTGGAGTTTTACCTCTTCAACCAGACCTACCACGCCGCGCACACGAGCGGCTACCACGACCTCCAGCCGTCGAGCGATTACCGGATTGATTACCACCTCATGCAGCCGACGCGCGACGAGCCGCTGATGCGCGCCATCCGCAACGGGATGTGCGCGGCGCGTGTGCCGGTGGAGAGCAGCAAGGGCGAGTGGGGCCGCGGCCAGCACGAAATCAACTTCACCTGCGCCGCGCCGCTGCCGATGGCGGACATGCACGCGGTCTTCAAGCAGGGCGTGCGCGAAATCGCCGAGCAGCACGGCAAGGCGGTGACGTTCATGGCGAAGTATGCGCGCGGTGATGCGGGCAGCTCGTGCCACATCCACATGAGTTTGTGGAAGGGCGGGAAAAACTTGTTCGCGGAGGACGAAGGCAAAAGGCACAAGGCAAAAGGCAAAAGTGCCGAGCCGACGAGTGCGGCGGGTTCCAAACTCTTCCGCCAATTCCTCGGCGGCATGCTCAAATACTCGCCAGAGTTCTGCCTGTTCTTCGGCCCCACCATCAACAGCTACAAGCGCTACCAGCCCGGCTCTTGGGCACCGACGCGCATGGCGTGGGCGGTGGACAACCGCACCACCGGCTTCCGCGTCGTGGGCGAGGGCGGCGGGTTCCGCATCGAGAACCGGATGCCCGGCGCGGACGCGAACCCGTATCTCGCCTTCGCCGCGATGCTCGCCGCCGGACGGGCCGGCGTCCGAGAGGGTCTCGACTGTGGCGACGCCTACGTCGGCAACGCCTACGTGGACGAGAAGCTCACACGCCTGCCCAGCTCCCTGCGGGACGCGACTGACTTGTTCGAGAAATCCAAACTGGCCCGCAGCGCCTTCGGCGACGACGTGGTGGACTTCTACACGCACCACGCGCGGCTGGAGCATCAGGCCTTCAGCGACGCCGTTACGGACTGGGAGAAGCAGCGTTACTTCGAGCAGATTTGAATCCTGACTCGAAAGTGGGGCGTGGTAGCCATCCCCAACAATCATCGAACTCCACCCCAGACGGGGTCGTCGGAAACTCCATGTTCGCCGCCGCCCAGACTGAGTCGTCCCGCTTGGCCCTCCCTGGCGTGGGGCTGGCGCTGCTGCTCGCCGGTGTCGCCCATTCGCCCGCAACTCCCGCCAATCGCGCCGCTCTGGAACACCACTACGACAGGTTCCTCGCCAAGGAGCTGAACCGCTGCACGACCTGCCACCTGCCCAGCGAACGCAAGGAGCCGAAGTCACTCGAAGAGTTTCCGCACAACGCGTTTGGCCAACGCCTCCACGCGCTGGGCAAGGATCTCGCCGCTGCTGCCAAGCCCGCGAACCTCGCCGCCCGCCTCGCGCTCGTGGCCCGCGAGGACAGTGACGGCGATGGCGTGACGAACGAGACGGAGCTGTTGCTGGGACGCAATCCCGGCGACCTGAAGGACAAGCCGCCAGCCAAGGAACTTTCAAAGGCGAGCGCGAAGCAGGCGGAGGTTGCCAAGTTCCTCGCGGCCTATCGCTGGCGGCCCTTCGAGACGGTGGAGCGTCCAGCGGTGCCGGTGGTGAAGAACGGCACTTGGGTGCGAAATCCTGTGGACGCGTTCATCGCTGCGGAGCACGAGGCGCGCGGTCTGAAGCCCCGGCCCGAGGCGACGAAGGAAATTTTGCTGCGGCGCGTTTACCTTGACTTGACCGGCCTCAACCCAACGCCTGAGGAACAGCAGAAGTTCCTCGCCGACACCAGCAGCGATGCCTACGAGAAGCTCGTCAACCGCCTGCTCGACGACCCGCGTCACGGCGAGCGCTGGGGGCGGCATTGGATGGACGTGTGGCGCTACAGCGATTGGGCGGGCTGGAGCGGCGGCAACCAAATCCGCGACAGCAAGCCGCACATCTGGCGCTGGCGGGATTGGATCGTCGAGTCGCTCAACAAGGACAAGGGCTACGACCGCATGGTGCTCGAGA
The DNA here is from genome assembly GCA_005791875.1 of Verrucomicrobiales bacterium. GTDB lineage: Bacteria > Verrucomicrobiota > Verrucomicrobiia > Limisphaerales > SXTU01 > SXTU01. The sequence goes on along the minus strand of SXTU01000283.1, from coordinate 18,887 downwards.
TGCTCGCCGCCGATGAACTCGCGCCGCTCGACACCGACGCGTTGCGCGCGACTGGGTTTCTCGTGCGCAATTTCAAGATGCTCAGTCGCGAGCAGTGGATGGAGGACACGCTCAAGCACACGTCGCAGGCGTTCCTCGGCGTCACGGTGGGCTGCGCGAAGTGCCACGATCATCTCGTGGACCCCATTTCGCAGCGCGAGTATTACCAGCTCCGCGCTGTCTTCGACCCGCACAACGTCCGCACCGATCGCATCCCCGGCCAGCTCGACACGGCCAAGGACGGGCTGGTCCGCGCGTTCGACAAGACGGTGGACCAGCGCACGCACCTGCTCATCCGCGGCGACGAGCGCACGCCGGACACGAACAGGGTCATGGAAGCGGGCGTGCCCTTCGCGTTGTGCGGGCTGACCAGCGCGGCGCGGACGGGTGGCAAGCTCGTCGTCGAGTCGGTGAAACTGCCCTTGCTCGCGGCGCAGCCGGACCAACGGGATTTCGTGTTCCAAGACACGTTGACTGCCAGCGAGCGGACCGTGGCCGACACCCGCGAGGCGCTCGCGAAGTTGAAAGCCAGCACCAATCCCGCGCCGGAGAAACTGAAGGAACAGGAACTCACGCTCGCCGCCACCGAGGCCAAGCACACCGCGCTCGCCGCCGTCATTCGCGCGGAGAAGCTCGAAGTCGCCGGCCGAAAGGACTCCGACGACTGGAAGCGCGCCGCCACCGAGGCCGTCGCCGCGCAGCGTCAGCAGGCTCTTGCCGATGCGCGGCTCAAGCTCCACCAGACCAAGACTGTGCTGGCTGCCGCGCTGAAGAAGGCCGAGGACGGCAAGCCCGCCGAACCGAAAGCTCCAGCGAAGAAGGGCGAGAAAGCTGCCGACCCCGAGGCGCTCAAGAAGCAACTGGCCGACAACGAGAAGGCGCTGGCCATCGCCGAGAAAGATTTGTCCGCCGCGTCCGCCACGGCCTTCAAGCCGCGCACGGTCGAGTCGTATCCCGCCACCAGCACGGGGCGACGGCTGGCCTTCGCGCAGTGGGTGGCGGACGCGCAGAACCCGCTCACCGCGCGCGTGGCAGTGAACCAGATGTGGCTCCGGCATTTCGGGCGCGGCATCGTCCCGACGCCCGCCGACTTCGGTCGCAACGGCCGTCCGCCCTCGCACCCGCAGTTGCTCGACTGGCTCGCGTCGGAGTTCGTCGCACGCGGCTGGAGCATGAAGGCCATCCACCGGCTGCTCGTGACCAGCAGCACGTATCGCATGGCGTCCACGCCGGACGTGGCGAACGCGAAGCTCGACCAGGACAACTTTTTCCTCTGGCGCATGAACTCGCGCCGCCTCGAAGCCGAGGCCGTGCGCGACAACCTGCTCTTCGTCTGCGGCAGCCTCAACCTCGCGATGGGCGGGCCGGAGATTGACCACAACCTCGGGCTGACCTCGAAACGCCGCAGCCTTTACCTGCGCCTCGCCGCCGAGAAGCAGGTCGAGTTTCTGAAAATCTTCGACGGCCCGGCGGTGACCGAGTGCTACGAACGCCGCCCGAGCGTGATGCCGCAGCAGGCGCTGGCGTTGGCGAACAGCGAGTTGGCGCACACCGAGGCGCGGCGGCTGGCGAAGCAGTTGGCGACGGACGATGACGAAGGGTTTGTGCGTGCGGCCTTCGCGCAAGTTCTGGCGCGCCGCCCGACGGCGGAGGAGACGCGGCTGAGCCGGGACTTCCTCGCGACCACGGCCAAGGACCGCGCCCGGGAAAACTTTGTGCTCGTGCTGCTCAACCACAATGACTTCGTTACCGTGCGATGAACCATTCTCCTTCCTCTTGTCCCGGCGTCACCCGCCGTTCCTTCCTCGCCGACACCGGCATGGGCTTCACCGGCCTCGCCTTGAGCGCGATGCTCTTCCGTGATGCCCACGCAGCCGCGCCAGCCGCCGGACAGCCGAGCGGCCTGCCGCACTTCGCGCCGCGCGCGAAGTCGGTCATCTGGATTTTCCTCTGCGGCGGCGTCAGCCACTTGGAGAGCTTTGATGTCAAACCGGAGCTGAACAAATACGCGGGCAAGTCTATCGCCGAGACGCCTTACGCGAAGGTGCTGGAGAGCGAGGGCAAGAACATCATCGGCGGCAATCCCAGCCACGGGAACCGCAAGGTCATCATGCCGCTCCAGACCGGCTACCAGACTTACGGACAGAGCGGGCTGGTGGTGGGCGACTGGTTCAAGCACATCGGCGAGTGCGCGGACGACCTCGCGGTGGTGCGCTCGCTCTGGACGATTCACAACGACCACGGCGCGCAGCTCACCTGGCAGACGGGCCGGCACCCGCGCGAACTGGAGCACCCGACGCTCGGCGGCTGGGTGAGCTACGGCCTCGGCTCGCTGAACGAGAACCTGCCCGAGTATGTCGTCCTGGGCACGCCCACGGGCGATTGCTGCGGCGGCACGTTCACCTATGGCTCGGCGTATCTCGGCCCGGAGCACGGCGGCGTGCGTTTCAGCACCGACCCGAAAAAGCCGCTGCCGTTCATCGCACCACCGGCGGGCAGCATCACGCAGGAGGAGCAGGTGCGGAACCTGAGCTTGCTCGGCAAGTTGAACCAGCTCGCCGGCATTGATTACCCCGACGACCAAAACCTCCGCGCCCGCATCAAGTCCTACGAGCTGGCCTACCAGATGCAGGCCAGCGTGCCGGAGACGATGCAGCTCGAACGGGAGACTGAGGCCACGCGCCAGCTCTACGGCATGGACCGCAGCGAGACGAAGACCTTCGGCGAGCAATGCCTCGTGGCGCGGCGGCTCGTCGAGCGCGGCGTGCGGTTCGTGCAAGTCTTCCACGGCGGCGGCGGCGGCGGCGCGTGGGACGCGCATTCCGCCATCAAGTCCAACCACACCAGTCTCTCGACACAGGTGGACCAGCCCATCGCCGGCTTGTTGAAAGACCTCAAGCAACGCGGCCTGCTCAACGACACGCTCGTCGTCTTCGGCACGGAGTTTGGCCGCACGCCCGGCGCGCAAGGCGATGGGCGCGATCATCACCCGCAGGGCTTTTGTGCTTGGCTGGCGGGCGGCGGCATCAAGCCCGGCGTCCAGCACGGGGCCACGGACGAGTTGGGCTTCCACGCCGTCGAGGACCGCCACTACGTCACCGACATCCACGCGACGGCGCTGCACCAGCTTGGGCTGGATTCGCACAAACTGGAGATCCCCAGCCGGAAGCGTTTGGAGATGGACCACGGCGAGCCGATCAAGGCGATCATCGCCTGAGCCAGTGCGCCGTCGATAAACTGCCGCGACACTTTATGCGAAACCTCATCCTCCTCATGGCCTGCACCCTCCTCGCCAGCGCTGCGCAACGCACGCACGCTGCAGCGCCGCTGGTGTTCATCTCGGCATTCGCCGCTGGCACCAACGGCGCGATTCATGCCTTTCATCTCGACGCGGAGACCGGCCGCCTGCAACCGGCTCATCGCAACGATGGCGTGGAGAATTCCTTCTTCGTGGCCGTGACGCGCGACCATAAGTTTCTGTATTCGATCCACGCGAAGACCTTCGGCGGCAAGGAACCCGAGCAAGTTGCCGCCTATGTTATCGAGGGGCGCACCGGGAAGTTGAAGCTGCTGAACCGCCAGTCCACGCGCGGCACGGCGAGCTGCTATCTGGATTTGGATGCCACGGGCAAGACGGTGCTCGTGGCCAATTACACCACGGGCAATGTCGGCTCACTCCCGGTGCGTGACGACGGCTCGCTCGGTGAGATGGTCTCCTTCTTCCAGCACGCCGGATCGAGCGTGGACCTCCCGCGACAGAAAGGGCCGAACGCCCACAGCTTCGTTGTGAGCCCCGACAACCGATTCGCCTTCGCCGCCGATCTCGGGATTGATCAAGTGCTGGGCTACCGACTCGATGCCGCGACCGCCAAACTCACGCCGAACCAGCCGCCGTTCGCCAAAACCCCGCCCGGAGCCGGCCCGCGCCATCTCACTTTCCATCCCAACGGCAAACACATTTACGTCATCAACGAGCTGAAGAACTCGGTCACGCTCTTCGATTACGCCACGACATCTGGAACCCTGACCGAGCGCCAGACGATCTCGACTCTGCCCGACGGCTTCGCCGGCAAGAGCTATTGCGCGGACTTGAAGATCACGCCGAACGGCAGGTTCCTCTTCGGCACCAATCGCGGCCACGACAGCATCGCTCGGTATCGCCTCAGTGATGACGGCCGCCTGACACTGCTCGGGATCGAGCCGAGCCTCGGCAAAGGCCCGCAGAACCTAGCGATCGCGGTGGATGGGAGGTTTCTGCTGTGCGCCAACATGCCTGGCAAGAACGTCGCGGTCTTCCGCATCGACGCGACGACCGGCGGCCTGAAGTCGGTGGGAGACCCTATCGCTGTCAACAGCCCGTCCTGCATCAGGGTGCTGCACTGAGGCCGCGCCATGCTTGGTTGAGAGGTCGTCGCAAGCGGCACACCCCTCATCCAGCCTTCGGCCACCTTCCCCTCCTCCGAGGAAGAGAGAAGGCTCCCTGCTTGACCCGAATTCAGAAGCTGGCGCTCTGAAGGAGCATTACAAACCAGCCTGGGGAAACGCCCCGGGTTGCGCGGGGACGAAGCGCGGAGCCCTGAAAGGGCGGCACAATATGTTTCGCCCCTTCAGCGCTATGCTGCTTCCGTTCTGCTATCCGGGGCGTTGCCCCGGGCTGTCATGTCTGAGGCTTTCAGCCTCGCCTTCGAAGTTCGGGCTTAACCTCGGCGCGCTTCCATCAGCGTCACCGGGACTGGCACCATCGCGGCGGAGAGTTTCCGCAGCGGGCTTGGGATAGCCAAAGCGATTCCATCTCTCCACCATGTGTCGCCGATCTGGCAGACCCGTTCGGGTCCAAGGTCGGCGGGACCAAACGTATGTCATCACAGTTTCAGGCGGGTCAACGATGGATGAGCGAAACGGAGCCAGAGCTGGGTCTGGGCGCGGTGCAGTCGGTCACGAACCGCGTGGTCACGCTGGCCTTCGCCGCCACGGGCGAGACGCGGGCCTACGCGCTGGACAACGCCCCGCTGCGGCGCGTGCGCTTCCGTCCGGGTGACCGCATCCAATGCCGCGCGCATCCGGCCTTCGTGGTGCAGTCGCTCACGGAGCAAGCTTGCTTGATCAGCTACCACGGCGCGGAGGGCCGAGTCTGCGAGACGGAGTTGAGCGACACGCTCACGTTCAACCGGCCCGAGGAGCGGCTGGTCAATGGCGTCGCAGATGCCTCGACCGTCTTCGACCTTCGCTGTGCCGCATTGCGTCACCAGCATCGTCGCCGGCAATCGCCCGTGCGCGGCTTCGCGGGTGGACGCATTGATCTGCTTCCGCATCAGCTATACCTCGCCTCGGAAATTGCCGGACGCCTCGCGCCGCGCGTCCTGCTCGCCGATGAAGTCGGCTTGGGCAAGACCATCGAGGCGTGCCTGATTGTGCATCGTCTGCTTCAGACTGGAAGCGTGCGGCGCGCATTGATCCTCGTGCCGGAGCCGCTCATTCACCAGTGGTTCGTCGAGCTGCTGCGGCGCTTCAACCTGTGGTTTCATCTCTTCGATGAGGAGCGTTGCGCGTCCATCGAGGCGCATCAACCGGACGCCAATCCGTTTCTGGACGACCAGTTGGTGCTGTGCAGCGTCGGACTGCTCGCGGGCAACGAGCGTCGCCGCTCGCAGGCGCTCGCCGCAGGCTGGGACATCGTCGTGGTGGACGAGGCGCATCACCTCGGCTGGAGCGTCGAATCCGTCAGCCCCGAATACGCGCTGGTCGAAGCACTAAGTCGGCAGACTCCCGGCCTGCTGCTGCTGACAGCAACGCCGGAACAGCTCGGCATGGCCAGCCATTTCGCGCGGCTGCGGCTGCTGGACCCGGATCGTTACCACGATCTCGCGGCCTTCATCCGCGAGGCGGAGCAGTATCGCGAGGTCGCTGGCATCGCGGGGAAGTTGCTCGGGCAACAGCCGATCAACTCGGGCGAAGCGGCCTTGCTCGCCGCGATTCTCAAAACCGACGCGCCGTCCGTGCAGGCGAAGCTCGGGCGCATCGCCGCCGGAGACGCCGCGCTGCGCGAACAACTCCTCGGCGATTTGATTGACCAGCACGGGCCGGGGCGCGTGATGTTCCGCAATACCCGCGCCGCGATGAAGGGCTTTCCACTGCGGACGGTTCACTTGCACCCGCTGCCCGCACCGGCGGGAGCGACGCGTCTGTTCGATGCGCTGGCGGATGAGTTCGCGGCTGACACGGGCGCGGGCAGTGCGTTCAAGCCGGACTATCGCCACGACCCGCGCGTGGCGTGGCTGGTGGAGTTGCTGCGCTCGCAGCCGAAGGAGAAGGTGCTGCTCATCTGCCGCACGCAGGCGAAGGTCCTTGCCATTGAGGCGGCGCTTCGGGAGCAGGTGAGCCTGCAAGTCGCGCTGTTCCACGAGGGCTTGCCGCTGGTGCAGCGCGACCGCAACGCCGCGTGGTTCGCGGAGGACGACGGCGCGCGGCTGCTGCTCTGCTCGGAGATCGGCGGCGAGGGACGCAACTTCCAGTTCGCGCATCAGCTCGTGCTGTTTGATCTGCCGTTTGACCCGGAGCTGCGGGAGCAGCGCATCGGGCGGCTGGACCGCATCGGGCAGGCGGCGGAGATACACGTCCACGTCCCGTTCACGGTGGGCAGCTCGCAGGAAGTGCTCGCGCGCTGGTATGACGAGGGGCTGAACGCCTGCGCGCGGAACCTGCGCGGCGGACGCGAACTGCTGGAGCGCTTCGGGCCGCGTGTCCACGATCTCGCGCAGGACTTCCACGAGACGCAGGCGACGGCTCGGGACGAACTGCAACGGCTCATCGCGGAGACGCAGGGTGCTGCCGCAGAACTCGCGACGCGCCTGGAGGAAGGCCGTGACCGCCTGCTCGAACTCAATTCGTTCCGCCCCGCCTCTGCCGCGCCGATCGTGCAGGAAATCCGCCGCCAAGATGCCGACCGTTCGATCGACACGTTTCTGCTCGCGGTGTTCGACCACTACAACCTCCACGTCGAGGAGCTGTGGCCGCGCACTTACCGGCTCGGCTCGGCGGGCGTCTTTGCCGACTCGTTTCCCGGCCTGCCCGCCGAGGGATTGACGGTCACCGCCGACCGCTCGCGTGCCCTAGTGCGGGAGGACGTGCAATTTCTGAGCTGGGATCATCCGCTCGTGACGGCCGCGCTCGACCTCCTGCTCGGCTCCGAACAAGGCAACAGCAGCGTCGCGCACTGGCCTGACGCGCAGGTGCGTGCGCTGTATCTGGAAGCGGTGTTCGTGCTGGAGTGCATCGCACCGCCTGCGTTGCACGCGGATCGCTTCCTCCCGCCAACGCCCGTCCGCGTGCTCGTGGACCACACCGGCAAGGACGAGAGCGCGACGCGGGACGCAGAGGCATTCGCCCGCCGCCTCAAGCCAGGCGACCTGCACGCGCTGCTGGACCTGCCCGGCCTGCGCGAGGAATTGCTCCCGGAATTGGTGGCGCAGGCGGAAGACCTGGCGAACCAGCGCGTGCCCGCACTCGTGACGCGCGCGAGGCAGCAGATGGACGCCGGCCTCGGCCATGAAATCGCGCGGCTCACCGCGTTGCAGCGGGTGAATCCCAACGTGCGGCCCGAGGAAGTCGCCGCCCTGGTGCAGCAGCGGGCCGCGCTGGCGCAGCATTTCAGCGCCGCGCGTCTGCGGCTCGACGCCGTGCGCCTGATCCGTCGCGGCCCGGCCTGACCCGGCTGCGCGGCCGTTGAGAGATCCCGATGGCCGCACGCCCACAGGCTTGACATTCCACCGGGAGAAGAGCGGCATTGATCCGTGAATCCCACCGTTCATCGCGCCGAACATGTCGGCAGCGGAATCTTGCCGTGGTTTGGTCCAGCGGGCGGCGACCTGCTGCGCGTGGGCAGCTCGCGGCGCGGGTTCCTCCAGACGGGACTGAAGGGAATCGCGGGCCTTTCCCTCCCGGCGCTTTTGCAGCAGCGGGCACTTGCCTCGGCGGCGGGACAGCCGCAACGCAAGACCAGCGTCATTCTCTTCTGGCTCTCCGGCGGGCCGAGCCACATTGATATGTGGGATCCGAAGCCCGATGCGCCGAGCGAGATTCGCGGGCCCTTCATGGACATTCCCACGAAGCTGCCGGGCGTGCATGTGTGCGAGCATCTGCCTCTGACCGCGAAGCTCATGGACCGGCTGACGATTCTGCGCTCCGTGGATTGTCGGGCCAGCGATCACACGCCCATAACCATGCAGGCGTGCAACCCGCTCGCGCGCCGCACCAACGACGGCAAGGACGGCGGTGGCTATCCCAGCATGGGCGCGGTGGCCGCGAAGCTGCGCGGGCCGAACGCGCCGGGACTGCCGGGCTTCGTGGGGCTGGCCGATTCGTGGAAGGCGGACGTGTGGGGCGCGGGCGAAATGGGCAATGCCTTCGAGCCAGTCAACGGCAAGGAACTCGCCGGCCAGCTCGCGTTGCCCGAGGGACTTTCCCTGGAGCGCCTCGGCGACCGGCAGTCCTTGCAGGAGAATCTGGACAAGCTCCGGCGCTCGCTCGACCACAGCGCAGCCGTCGCAGCGGCGGACCAATACACGCAGCAAGCCTTCGACGTGGTCACGTCGGGCCGCGCGCAACGCGCCTTCAATCTCGACGAGGAAACTCCCGCCATGCGCGCGCTCTACGGCAACACTAGCATGGGCGAGAAGGCCCTGCTCGCGCGGCGTCTGGTGGAGGCCGGCGTCACCTTCGTGCTCGTCAGCGGCGCGTGGGGTTACTTCGATCACCACGGCGATGAGGTCCGCTGGGGCGGCATCGAGAAGGGGCTGAAGCCGCTGCTGCCGCGCGTGGATCAGACGCTTCACGCCATCGTCACCGACTTGGAGAGCCGGGGCCTGCTCGACAGCACGCTCATCCTGATGATGGGCGAATTTGGCCGCAGCCCGGTGATCAACAAGAACGCCGGGCGCGATCACTGGACACGCGTGATGTCCATCGTGATGGCCGGCGGCGGATTGCGACATGGCCAAGTCATCGGCAGCACAGACCGCCGTGGCTCGGACATCGCCACGCGACCGGTCCTGCCGGGTGACTTGGCGGCGACGGTGTATCGGCATCTGGGCATTGACACCGGCGCGCACTGGATTGACCGACAAGGCCGGCCCGTGGCCATCGTCACGGACGGCGGCCATCCCATCTCAGAACTGACCTAGGCCGGCCAAGGAGTTCGCGCGCCCGTGCAATCCCTCCCGCGCAAACTGTTTTCTCTGGCCGTCCCCACCCTCGTCTTCTCGGCGCTGCTCCTCGCGTCGAACGCCGCCCAACCAGCACGGCCCAACATCGTCCTCATCCTCGCCGATGACATGGGCTTCTCCGACCTCGGCTGCTACGGCGGCGCGATTCAGACGCCGCACCTCGACCGGCTGGCGAAGGGCGGCATGCGTTTCTCCCAGTTCTACAACTGCGCGCTCTGCGGCCCGTCGCGTGCGTCGCTGATGACGGGCTTGCACCCGCATCAGGTCGGCATCTCGGGGTGGACCGGCCTGCTGAACAACCGCTGCGTGACGCTCTTCGAGCTCCTCAAACGCGCCGGCTACAGCACCGGCGCAGTCGGCCGACTCGACATGGTGACCGCGGAGAACTGGCACGACCCGGCGCAGATCGCGCGACACGTAGACCGCTTTCTCGGCAGCACGGGCCACACGGGGCCGGGCAACTATTTCAAGAACGTGCGCAACTCGGATTTCTTCCGCGACGGCCAGCCGTTCTCGCTCCCCGCCGAGGGCAGCTACAAGACCGACCTCATCGCAGACTTCGCAACGCAGTTCATCACCGAAGCGGCGGCGAAGGAACGCCCCTTCTTCCTCTACATGGCCCAATACGCGCCGCACTGGCCGCTGCACGCAAAGCCAGCGGACATCGCCAAGTATCGCGACCTCTACCGCAAGCTCGGCTGGGACGACGCGCGCACGCAGCGGCACCAGCGGCTCGTCGCGTCGGGCCTGCTGCCGGCCAACTGCCAGCTCTCCCCGCGCGACGCTCGCGTGCCCGCGTGGGCCGACGCGAAGAACAAAGACTGGGAAGCCGAGCGCATGGCCGCCTACGCGGCGCAGGTGGATTCGCTCGACCAGAGCGTGGGCCGCGTGATGGAGGCGCTGCGCCGCACCGGCGCGGACAAGAACACGCTCGTGCTCTTCCTCTCCGACAACGGCGCGTCCGACCAACCGATGAACTCGCAGTTGGACAAGCCCGGCCAGACGTGGCGGTTGGACGGCACGCCGACACGCACCGGGAACAAGCCCGACATCCAGCCCGGCCCGGCGGACAACTTCGTCACCGCCGGCCCGCCGTGGGCGAACGTGGCGAACACGCCCTTCCGCCAGCACAAGAACGGGAACCACGAGGGCGGCATCGCCTCGCCGCTAATCGCGTGGTGGCCGGGAGTCATCACCCAAGCCGGCAGCATCTCGTCGGAGTTGTCCCACCTCACCGACATCACGGCGACGTGCCTGCAAGTCGCGGGCGCGGCGTATCCGGCGCAGTTCGCTGGTCGGCAGGTGCAGCCGCTGGCAGGCCGCAGCCTTCTGCCGGTCTTCAAAGGCGGCCCGCTCGAAGGGCACAACTCCTTGTGCTGGGCCACGTCCGGAGCGCGCGCCGTGCGCGTCGGCTCGTGGAAACTCGTCTCGCTCAAGAGCGGCCCATGGGAACTCTACGACCTCGCCACCGACCGCACCGAGTTGACCGACCTCGCCGCCCGTCAGCCCGAACGCCTCCGGGCGATGGCGAAAATCTTCGAGGATTGGCTGCGCACCGGCGCGCCGAAGTGAACTCGTTTTCCTGTGGCGGCGGTCCGTGACCGCTGGTCGTTCGATAACCAAAGGTGCTCGACGGCCGCCGCTAGAGACGAAGTTCACTTCCCCGCAGTCAGCCGCTCGGCGATGAGTTCGACCCCACACAGCACCGTGCCGGCCTTGGCGCCGGGCGCGCGGGTGAGCGTGATCTTCAATTCCTTCTGGATGACGATGCCTTTGAACTCCCGCACCACGCCGCTCCGGTTCCCGCCAGCCACGCGCGCGATGTCGAACTGCGGCAGCACCGTCCGGCCTTGCAGCGCAACGTCAAAGACGCGCTCGCCCGCCGGCAGATCGTCCGGCTCGGCGAAGTGCAGCCGCACGGTGTAGGGCGCGGGAGCGCGCGGGAGCCGGGGCGCGACGGGCTTCGCGGACGCGGGCGTGATCAACTCCACGGCCTTCGAGTCGGATGTTTCCTTCGTCCCGCCGATCTTGCTTGAGGTGCGGCCTTCGTCCTCGTCGTCTTCCTTTGTGCGCACCGGCTTGGTGAGCTTCGGCCGCACCAGCTCGGGCGCGATGGTGATGGTCTCGCAATCCCGCACGCCCGACGCCGCGACCCACGGCAACCCCGCGCCGGCCACCTGGGAGGCGTGCCGACGGAACCAAGTCACTGACTTGCCAGTGACGGTGATGGGCACGCCCGGCGAATCCCCGCCGGTGGACGGATACTCCAGCCACAGCGTCCCGTCCTCCGCGCGGCGGTCGCCCGGCGCGCCGAGGTTGATGCCGATGCGCTCGACGCGGTCGCCGTCCAGCCCGTCGATGCCGAACTGGCTATAGGTCCACAGCTCCATCTCGGGCATGTGGACGAGCGCGAGCGAGGTCTGGTTCTGGTAGGCGCAAGTGCAGGTGCGCGTGTAGTCCGGCGCGTTGAGCACGCCGTCGGCGACGATGAGGTTCGCCGTGCAGCCGGACTTGAATCCGCCGAGACTGGCCGTGCCGCTCTTGGATTGAAGGTCGTAGTAGCCCGCCGCGCCAGAGCGGAACGTGAGGAGGTTTTCGCTGGCGACAATATTGTTGCAGCCGTAGGTGCGGGAGACCCGCCACGGCTCGAGCTTCCCGGTGAGCGGATTTGCGACGAGGTGCGGCTTGCCGTCGAGCAGGTTGAACGCGCCGCTGGAGGCCTGATAGGAGTTGGCGCTGGTGAGGATCAGGTCGCGGTGGAGGATGCACGGGCCGGTGTATTTGCGCTGCAAGTCCAACCACCGCACGGAGCCGTCCGCGCCGCGATACGCGATCATGCCTTCGCCGGCCTCGTCCTTGAGTCGGTCGCTGGCCTTCGCGCCGGCGAGCAGGAGGACATCGTGTTCCTTCGAGTAACTCAGCCACGTGCCGAAGATGTCTTTGGCCGCCGACCACAGCGGCTTGCCTGTGCGCACGTCGAGCGCGGCGATGCGGTAGTCCACCGGCACGGGCGAGCCGCGGCGCTTGAGTTTGTCCTCGGCGCTCTTGGGCAGCTTGTCGAGCGCGTAGAGCCGACCGTTGCCCGCGACGATGCCGTTGTGAAGGAAGCTGTGCCGGGCCGGTGCACGCCAGAGGAGCTTGCCCGAGTGACGGTCGAACGCGGCCAATCCCGCGCTCGCGGAGAAGTCTTCGATGGTGTTCGTCTTCACGATGCTGCCGAACTGCTGCGTGTAGTTCGCGAAGCCTTCGCCGCCGAGCAGCACATCCTCGTAGATGCCGATGAACGCCCACTCTCCCGGAGCCTTGCCGCCGGGCGCGGCGGGCAGCGCGATGGTCTGGCGCAGCTTGCCCGTGCGCGCGTCGAGCACCTGGCAGGCACTGCCCACGGCGACATACACGGAGTCCTCGGTGGCGACGTAGTTCGCGCCGCGGCCGTTCGCACCGGGGATGTGCTTCTGATTATAGGCCGTGCTCAACGGCGTGTTCGTGTAGGTCTTGTCGAAGTAGATGCCGAACGTGCCGAGGTCCGCGAACTCGGTCTTCCACAGCAGCCAGCCCGTGTAAACGTCGCGCGCACTGAAGCTGTTCATGCCTTGCAGAATCAGCCGTCCGCCGACGACCTGCTCGGGTGGGCCGTGGCCGTGGCGCGGCAGCACGTCCATGTTCGAGTTGCCGCCGAACCACAGCAGGCCGAGCGGAGCTTTCACACGCGCGTCGTCGGACTTCACGGTGTTGCCGATGTCGCCGTATTGGTGCGTCCAGTCGGCGGAGTTCGGCAGCGGGCCGACGCGGGTGAGGAGCAAGTGCGTGGCCGCTGGCTGCAACTTCGCCTGCTCCAGCTTGGTCTCCGCGATGAGCCGTGTGAACTCCGCCTGCGCATCACCGGCCAGCGGCAGCCAGAGCGCGCCGCCGTAGGGCCGGAGCGATTCGAAGGCCGCGCGCATCGCTGCCGGGTTCCGCAGTTGCGGCACGAACGACTCGCCGATCACGATTAGATTCGCAAAGTAGGGCGGGGCCTTGAAACTCACCGCGTCGCCGGTGTGCAACGTGATGCGCCGACCATAAAGCCCGGCGGCATCGAAGCGGCGGCGGAGCTGATCCACCTTCTGCGCGTTCGGGTCAACGGCCACGATGCGCAGCTTCGAGTTCGCGAGCAGTGCTTCGAGCAAGTCACCGTTCTCCACGCCGAAGCAGAGCGCGTAGCCATCGCCGGCCTCCGCTGCGGAGAGGATCGCTTTCGCCTGCGCGACAGCGGGGGCGGCGGGTTTCGGCGCGAGCGGCTTGTCGGAGAGAGTCACGGGCTTCGCCTTCTCAGCTCCGAAGGCGAGGATGCGCCCGTCAAGAGTAACGGCCAGCAACGTGCCGTTCGCCGCCAGCAGCCGCTGCGCGCCGCCCGGCAGCGGATGCGACCACGACACGCGCGCGGCACGCGGACCCACCGGAATCTCGATGGCCGTCAGCGCGTTGCTACCCGCCGCGTAAAGCCGCTGGCCGGCCTTGATGAGATCGCCCGAGGCATCGGCCTTCGTCTCCCACACGACGTTGGGGCCTTTGATGGATTGGAGCGCGGAGCCTGAGCCATTCGTCACGAGGCTGTAGAGCTGCGGGCCGTCGAGCACTGGCTCGTTGCCGGTGAACTTGCCGGCCTTGCCGGACTTGAGGTCGTAGTTGCGCGCGCCGAGCAGCCGCGTGTGGACGAAGTATTCCGTCTCGCTCGCCGCGACGAAGGAACCGCCGTTGCCCTTGCCGCCCGCGCTGATCTGGAAATGCAGGAACGCGCCGGTGAGCCGGTCGAAGGCCGCCGGCACGGAGCGCCCGCCCGGCACGAGCAGAATTTCCTTCGTGGCGACGAGCGCGCCTTGCGGTGCGACGCCCGCGAAGGACGGCGCGCTGTGCGGCTGCTTGATGAACTGCGCGCCGGTGCTGTCGTTGACCCAGACCACGCGGCCCGTCGCGGCGTCCAGCGCGTAGATGAACGTGCCCATGAAGGGCCAGATGCTCGCGGCGAAATAAACATGCCCATCGCGCACCACCGGCCCGCCACGCGCCGGCCACGCGGAGATGACGCGCTGGTTGCCGAGGACTTTGCGCTCTGATGGCCCGCCACGGAACTTCCACACGAGTTGCCCGTCCGCCGCGTTCACGCAGTAGAGATAACCGTCGTCGCTGGAGAAAAGGACTTTGCCCTGCCACGCCACCGGCGCGAATCGCACCGGGCCATCGGTGTAGAACGCCCAGAGTTCCTTGCCCGTGCGCAAGTCGAGCGCAATGACCTTGTCCGTGTCGTTGAAGCCGAGGAACACGTGCTCGCCCAAGACCACCGGCTCGAAGACGCGGTCGTAAGGCATCAGGTCGTGGTTGAGTGGATCGTCCCACACCTGCACGCGCGGCGCATACTGTCGGGTCCACTGGAGATGCAGCTCGGCGGGCAGGACCTCGGGCGAGGCGGCGGAGCGGTTGGCGTCGAAGCGCCACATCGGCCAGTCCGCCGCCAGCGCAGGACAGGCGAGAAGGAGCGCGAGCAATCCCGCGACCGGGGAAATCCGACGAACGATGTTCATGAAGCGGTGGTGGTGACAGACCGCGGCGGGCCGCTCAAGCAGATTGAGCGCGCCAGTTTTGGCCCGCGTTGGACGGCGCGCTTTCAAGTGGTATTTAGCCTGTCGGGACTGCCTGTAGCGAGGCTGATATCATTCCCAATGTTGTTCACAAGGGCGTGGATCGACTCCCCCAAGAGCGGGAGCGCAGCGGCCTTGTGAACAACTTGGCGGCGGGCCGGATTGAACCTCTGCGAGCGACGGGCATTGCACGAACGGGCCGTAAAGTCGGCGGTCACAGACCACCGCTACAGCGCCGGGCTGCTAGTTCAGCGCGCCCAATCTCACCAACCGCATCACCGGCTCCGCTTTCGCCCGCGACGCGGCCAGGTCCACCGTGAACTCGGCAACCCAGTCGTTGTGTCCGTCGGGGTCCACGAGCATCTGCTGCACGCGCCACGACTGCTTGTCCTCGGCAGGCGTGACGTAAGTGTGCCGGGCGTTGCGCGCCTCTGGGTCGAGGCAGAGGCGTTGGTGGCCGACGAGGAAAGCATCCATCGCGGCGCGCAGGCGCTCCGCGATCCACGCCTTGCCGTCCGCGTCTTCGGGTGAAGCGAGGTGGCTGAGAGCTGAGTCCGCGTCGCCGTTGCCCCAACCCCGCAGGAAGCTGAAGACACGCGTGCGGATGGCGGCGGTGAAGGTCTTCGTGTCCCGCGTCACGTCTCGGGCGGCTTCTTCGGCGCCGGGCGGACGGACCTCTTTCGTCTCCGTGCGCTGGAAGGCCGGGTCGCGCATTCGTTCCCATTCGTCGAGCAGGCTGGAGTCCACCTGCCGCAGCATCGTGCCGAGGTAGAGTTCCATCTCGCGCAACGTGTCGTTCTTTGCCGCGTCGGGGACGGTCTGAGTCAGCACCTTGAAGACGCTGTTCAAGTGGCGCAGCAACACGCCCTCGGCCCGTTGCAGCTCGTAGTCGCGGATGTAATCGGAGAACGAGCGGAAGGACTCGAACATCTCGCGCACAATGGACTTGGGCCGGATGTTTTCCTGCCCCACCCACGGGTGCCGGGCGGCGAAGGCGTTGAAGGTCGAGTAGATGAACTCGCGGTTGGGTTTGGGGTGTTCGAGCTTCTCCAACTCGTCCATGCGCTGGTCGTAAGCGATGCCTTCCGCCTTCATCTCGGCCATCTTCTGGTCCTTCACGCGGTCGAGCTGCTTGCGCAGGATGATGTCGGGGTCCTCGACGATGGATTCGGCGAGCGTAAGGACAACCAGCGCGAAATCCGGAGCCTGCGGGTCCATCTGCGGCAGCGTCTCCAGCACATAGAGCGAGAGCGTCTGATCCATCGAGAAGTCGTCCTGTAGCGCGACGTTCAAGCGCAAGTAGCCGCCGAGGTCAGGAGGCGGGCTCGGTGATTTCGCGTTCCGCATTCCGCATTCCACGTTTGAATCCGCCTCCTGACCTCGGCGGCTACGGGGGTTGATGAACTCGATGATCTTGTGCTCCACCAGCGCGCGGAACAATTGCCACGCGCGCTTTCGATGAGCCTGCTCCTGCTTCGGCGACTCGTGGCAATCACGGATGAGCTGTCGCATCGCAAGGCAGCCGTCACCCGGCCGGCTCAGGACGTTAAGCAGCATCGCGTGCGTCACTTGGAAGCGCGACGTGAGCCGCTCCGGCGGCGCGGACATGAGGCGGACAAAAGTGTTCTTGTCCCAGTTGACGAAGTTGCGCTCGGGCGGCTGGCGCTTCACGACCTTCTTGCCGTCGCGCGCGGACTTCTCGGCGAGCTTGAGGTTCTCGATGACGTGCTCGGGCGCCTGCGCCACGACCCAGCCGAGGTTGTCGAAGCCCTTGCGCCCGGCGCGGCCGCCGATCTGGTGAAAGTCCCGCGCGCTCAGGATGCCGGTCTTCTGCCCGTCGAACTTGCAGAGCTTGGAGAACAGCACCGTGCGAATCGGCACGTTGATGCCGACACCCAAAGTGTCCGTGCCGCAAATCACCTTGAGCAAGCCGCGCTGGGCGAGTTGCTCGACTAGCACGCGATACTTTGGCAGCAGGCCCGCGTGGTGCAGCCCGATGCCGTGCCGCAGCCACTTCTTGATCTCCGGGCCGTAGGGGCTGGTAAACTTTACGCCTTCGAGCTCGTTGGCAATCGCCGCCTTTTCGTCGCGTGTCGCGACGTTGATGCTCGTGAAGTCCTGCGCACTCTGCGCCGCCTCAAGCTGCGTGAAGTGGACGACATAGACCGGGCCTTTGCCGTCGGCGAGCAGGCTGTCGAGCGTCTTGGCCAGCGGCAGTTCGGAGTAGGCGTGCTCCAGCGGAACGGGCCGCACCGTAGAGGCGACGGTGACGGTCGGGCGCGCATTGAGCCGGGTGAGTTCTCCCTCGAAGAACGTCGTGTCGCCCAGCGTGGCGGACATGAGGAGGAAGCGCGTCTGTGGCAGCGTGAGCAACGGCACCTGCCACGCGACGCCGCGCTCGCGATCCGCGTAGTAGTGGAACTCGTCCATGACGACCTCGCGCACGCTGGCGTTCGCGCCTTCGCGGAGCGCGCGGTTGGCGAGGATCTCGGCGGTGCAGCAGAGGATGGGCGCGTCCCGGTTCACCGTGGCGTCGCCGGTGCTGAGGCCGACATTGTTCGGGCCGAACTCGCGGCAGAGGGCGAGGAACTTCTCGTTCACCAGCGCCTTGATCGGGCAGGTGTAGATGGAGCGTTTGCCCTGGGCCAGCGACTTGAAGTGCAGCGCGGCCGCAACGAGTGATTTGCCCGAGCCGGTTGGCGTGTTGAGGATGACGTTCTTCTCCTCGAAGAGTTCGAGGATGGCGGACTCCTGCGCCGGATACAGCTCCAGCCCGCGCGCCGTGACGTAGTCGAGGAAGCGCCCGAGCAACGCGTCGTTGCTCAAGGCCGCATCGCGCGGGAGGAAATCGTAGAGCGTGGAAGCCACGGCAGGCGCGATGGTAGGCGCGTCGTGGCGCGGTGAGAAGACCGGGCTGGTGAACCCTCTACGCGGGCACCATGTCCACGGTGCGGACCGTGTAGCCGCCGGACTTTTCGTCGGCCTGAAGTTTCAGCAACCCGCGCTTCTGGGCTTCGAGCAAGAGGTCGTTGAAAGAGCGGAAACCGTGGGCGCGTTCGTTGAAGCCGGGATGCCGCCGCTTAATCGCCTGCTTGATCATGGAGCCCCAGATGGGGTCGTCCGCGCCCCGTTCCTCCGTGAGGGCCTCAAGAGTTTCGCCCACGAGGTCGAATGCTTTCTCCAGAGTCGGTCCCTCGCCGCTGGCTGCGGCCGGTTTGGCGGGAGCGGCGCTGGAGCTGGTGCGGCGGCGGCGCTGCGCGGGTTGCACGCGCACGAGGTCGTCGTAGTAGATGAACTCGTCGCAGTTGTTGATGAAGAGGTCTGAGGTGGAGTTCTTGACGCCGAACCCGATGACAGTCTTGTCGTTCTCACGCAGCTTGCTGACGAGCGGCGAGAAGTCCGAGTCGCCGCTAAGGATCACGAAGGTGTCCACATGACCCTTCGTGTAGCAGAGGTCGAGGGCGTCCACGACCATGCGGATGTCGGCGGAGTTCTTGCCGGACTGGCGGACGTGCGGGATCTCGATCAGCTCGAAGGCGGCCTCGTGCAGGCCGCGCTTGAAGTCCTTGTAACGGTCGAAGTCGCAGTAAGCCTTCTTCACGACGATGTGGCCCTTGAGCAGGAGGCGTTCGAGAACCTTCTGGATGTCGAAGCTGGGATAGTTCGCGTCGCGCGCGCCGAGGGCGATGTTTTCCAAGTCGAGGAACAGCGCCATGGTGGCGTTGGCCTCGCGGGGCTGCTTTGTTGCGTCGGGGTTCATGTGGTTTTCGTTTCGCCGCGTTCGGTGGCCAGTTTGTCGGCCTGCTTCTGTTGACGCTTGAGATCACGCAAGTGGCGGAAGCTGACGAGCTTCTTCATCTGCTCGTCCCAGAGCCGGAGGTTGAACGACTTCAGGCTGGTGAGCAGCGTGACGGGCTTGACGGCTTGAAAGAGCGGATCCGCCTCGTGGCAGCGCTGGAGGTTGTAGTTGGGAATGCGCGGGCTGAG
Organism: Verrucomicrobiales bacterium; assembly: GCA_005791875.1. GTDB lineage: Bacteria > Verrucomicrobiota > Verrucomicrobiia > Limisphaerales > SXTU01 > SXTU01. Next base: position 22 of record SXTU01000283.1, on the reverse strand, counting down.
ATGGTGGATGTGGTGGAAGCCG
>SXTU01000282.1 GCA_005791875.1 Verrucomicrobiales bacterium | reverse complement strand
ACCATCGCGTTGCGAATCGCAGCGTCGGTGAGTAGGTCGCGGGACTTCAGGCCGCGAGCTTCGAGTTCCACCAAGGCGCGCGCGGAGCTGACGGCCAGTTCCGTCCACACCGGTTCGCCGGACGGCACGAGCGCGCTGTGCGGCAGCGAGAGGCCGAGCGCTTCACCGACGACCTGCGAGGTCGCCGCCGTGCCGCGGAACTGGCAGCCACCACCCGGCGTGCCGCACGCGCGGCAGCCCAGTTCCGCCGCCTCGGCGAGCGAGATGAGCCCGTGCGAGAAACGCGCGCCAAGCGTTTGCACCGCGCCCGCGTCCTCACCGTTGCTGGGCGGGAGCGTGACGCCGCCGGGCACCAACACGCTGGGCAGATCGCGCATTCCCGCGAGCGCCATCATCATCGCGGGCAGGCCCTTGTCACACGTGGCGATGCCGAGCACGCCGCTGCGCGTGGGCAGCGAGCGGATGAGGCGGCGGAAGACGATGGCGGCGTCGTTGCGATACGGGAGCGAGTCGAACATGCCGGTCGTTCCCTGCGTGCGCCCGTCGCACGGGTCGGAGACGCAGCCGGCGAATGGGATGGCTTTGAGCCGTTTGAACTCCTTCGCCGCCGCCTCGACGAGCAGGCCGATTTCCCAATGCCCCGTGTGGTAGCCGAGCGCGATGGGCGAGCCGTCCGGCGCGCGGCGACCGCCCTCAGTGCTGAGGATGAGAAACTGCTTGCGGCCCAACTCGGCGGGGTTCCAGCCCATGCCCGCGTTCTGCGTCCAGCCGAAGAGATTGCCGCTGGGCTGGTGCAGCAGCATGTCGGCGTCGAGCGGCAGCTTTCCTACCGGGCCGGGTGCCTTGGTGCGGACTTGGTAAATGCGCTCGGAGCCGAGCAGTTCGTTCAGCGAAGCCATGCGGTGAGTGAAGCAGCAAGTCTCGAGAGCGGACAGGCGAAACAAAAAAACCGCGTGGCGAACCACGCGGCTTTCGAGAGAATCGTTCGGGCGCCTTAGCTCACCAGCTCTTTCAACGGCGCGCCGTTGCGGACGATCATGATCGGGCGGCCCGTGCGCGTGTTGTATTCCTTGCGCGCGTCAATGCCCAGAGCACGGTAGAACGTCGCCGCCACGTCATCGGGTGTGATGGCCTTCTCCTTCGGGCCTTCGCCCTTCGCGTCGGACTCGCCGACGACTTGGCCGCCTTGGATGCCGCCGCCGCCGAGGAGGCAGAACATCGCGCGCGGATAGTGGTCGCGGCCGCCGCGCTGATTGACCTTGGGCGTGCGGCCGAACTCACCGGTCACAAAGACGGCGGTGGTTTCGAGCAGGCCCTTCAAGGCGAGCCCGTTGAACAGGCCGCTGAGTCCGGCGTCGAGCGTCGGGAGGTTTCGGTTCTTGAGCGCGTTGAAGTTGTCGCTGTGCGTGTCCCAGCCGCCGAGGCTGACGCTGGTGAAGCGCACGCCGCTCTCGACGAGGCGCATCGCGAGGAGGCAGCTCTGCGAGAACGCGTCCTTGCCGAACAGTCTGGCGATGCTCTCGGACTCCTTGCTGGTGTCAAAGGCGTCGCGCGCCTTGCTGGAACGCATCATGGAGTAAGCCTTCTGCCCGAACTGGTCCATGCCGGCGAGCAGCTTGTCCTCCTTGCCGAACTCGCCGAAGGCATTGTCGTAGCGCTTCACGAGGTCCTGACGGCGGTCCACGTCTTCCAGCGTGACGCCGTTCTTGAGGGCGAGGCCGCGGACTTCAAGCGCCTTGCCGGGCGTGGGTGAACTGCCGGTCTCAAAGGGGCCGTATTCCACGCCGAGATAGCCGGTGGCGTTGTCACCGAGATTGGGCACAGCCACGAAGCTGGGCAAATACTCCGTGCCCCGCAGCTCCTTGGCGACGACTGCGCCGTAGTGGGGGTAGTTGAGCGAGGGCACGGGCCGGTTGCCGGTGTTCATGTAGCGAGAGCCAAGCTCGTGGGCGGCGAGCGTGTGGCTGACGCCGCGCAGGATGGCGAACTTGTCGGCGCACTTGGCGAGCTTGGGCAGGTGCTCGGAGATCATCACGCCGTCGGCGTTGGTCTTGATGGGCTTGAACTCGCCACGGTGCGTGTCGGGCGCATCCGGCTTGAGGTCGAAGGTGTCCATGTGGCTGGGACCGCCGCCAAGGCGCACGAAGATGGCAGCCTTGCCCTTGGCTTCGCTGACCGCGCCCTGGCTGCTCAACGCGAAGTAATCGCTGAGGGTAAGGCCGACGCCAGCGAGGGCACCGACACGCAGGAAGTCACGACGAGCAACTCCGTCACAGGTGATGTGGGTGGACATGTGTTTTTCAGGTTTGTGGTTTCGGCTAACTGATAATTCCTAATGCGTGATGCGTAAGGGCTAGTGGTTCACCATGAACTCGCGCGTGTTGAGCATGGCCCAAAGCAGCTCGCGGACCCCCTCGGCGGGTGTGTTCGCGGCGGCAAGGTCCACGCGGGCCTTCTCGAATTCCGTCGCGGTCGGCGGTCGGCTGACGGTGCGCAGGAAGACCTGCGTGATGTAGGCGTCGGCGTTCGCAATCGGGGCGCGGCTCTCGGCGGGTGCCGGACTTGGCTGGAGTTTCGCGATCTTCTCCCTTGCCTGCTTCAGTTCCGCTTCCAGTTCCTTGCTGCCGGGGTTCGACTTCAGCTTGAACTCCAGCTTGCGGATCAACGGCTCCAACTGCGCGTCGTCGCCCTTGCGCTTGACCGGCGAAGTGCTCGCGGTGGTCGCCTTGCGAATCTCCTCCACCCACGCGGTGCCCTTGGACTGGTCCAGCGCGCCGAGCAACTCGGGGTCGTTCCGGGTGAAGAGCGTCTGGAGCAGCGTGGGGTCCGTGGTCCGCTCGCAATCGCAGTTCGTCTCACGGACGGGCTTGCCAAAGATGTTCAGCGAATAGTTCGACGCGCCCTTGCCGCCGCGACCGGCGTTCGCGTTCGGGCCGATGGCACGGTTCTCGATGTCGTCGCGGAACTTGGCCAGGCGGTCGGTTGCGAGTGTGGCCTGAGTGATGCCGTCCACCACGACCTCGGCGGGCAGGCGACGGATGACGAAGCGACTGAAGTTTTTGTCGTCGCCCTTGTTCGTGTCGTTGGGCTTCCAAGAGCGCTGGTAGGTCGCGCTGTTCAATATCTCCTTGTGGAGCCAGGCCATGTTGTAGGCCTTCTTCACGAAGCCCTCGGCGAGGTAATCCATCAACTCCTCGTTCACCGGCGGGTTGGCGAGGTTCATGTCGTCCGCCGGCTCGACGAGGCCGCGGTGGAAGTAGGTGGCCCAGACACGATTCACCCAGGCCTTGGCGAAGTAGGGATTCTTCGGGCTGCGCAGCCATTCCATCAACGGGGCGCGGGGGTCGGGAAACTCCTTGAGCATCACTTCCTCACCGCCGAGCACACGGGGTGTGAGCACGCGCCCGTCGAAATTCGGATTCCGCTTCTTCATCTGCTCGATCTCGCGTTCGGAGAGCTTGTTCTTTGAATCACGAACCGTGGCGTAAACTTCTTGCCAGGGAACGGGTTCGCCCGCCTTCACGCGGCGCTCGAACTCCGAGCCGAGCGCCTTCTGGTTGTTGCCACCCTTGGGGTCAGGCGGGACGGCGTCCTTGATCTCCTTCGTGAGGCTTGCGTAAGTCACCGTCTCGCCGGGAAGGCCCGGCGCGCCCTTGCCGCCGCCGCCACCCTTGGTGCCGTAGCTGACGCCCTCGAAGAAGGCCTGGAACGACTTGAAATCGTTCTGGGTCCATTGGTCGAACGGGTGTTTGTGGCATTGCGCGCACTCGATGCGCACGCCGAGGAAGCTGTGCGAGAACGCGAGCGCCTTCTCCTCAGCCTTTTGCAGGTTCTGGCGCTGCCAGAAGTAAGGCATGTTCGGGCGCTCGGGAAAGCTCAACGGGTTCTCCGCGCGGAAGTAGCCGGACATCTCGCGGGCGAACTCCTCGTAAGTTTGCCCTGGCTTGGTCCGGCCCGTGGCCAAGATGATGCCCGCCATCATCTGGTCGTAAGGCTCGTTCTTGGCGATGCGGACTTGCATCCAGTCATACCACTGGCGGCTGAACCGGTCGCCGTAGTTGTTCTGCCCGTTGCCGCGCAGCACGCGCGGGTTGTTGCCGAGGAAGTCGCTCAGGCGCGTGGTCCACCAAGCGGCGTAGGCCGGCGTTTTCAGCAGCTCGTCAATCTTCGCGGAGCGCTTGGACGGCGACTTGTCGCCCAGGAAGGAAGTGATCTGCTCGGGCGTCGGCAGCGTGCCGATCAGGTCAAGCGACACGCGGCGAAGAAACTCCGTGTCCGTGCAGACTTCGCTGGGGATGATGCCGAGCTTGGCTAGCTTGCTGACGACGTGTTGGTCCACTTTCGAGGTGGTCGCGAGCTTCGGATACTTCGGGCCGACCTTGTCTGACACCGGCAGCATCACAGGGATGGGATGCACGCCGTTGTCGTAGAACGCGACGATATGCGTGTCGCCCTTGTCCTTCGACTCGGCCACGCCGGTCAGAGAAATCGTGGAGACGGAGTCGTCGTTCGAGCGGAAGCGCGTGAGCTGCGTCACGTCCTCCACGGTGCCGTCCTTCCAGTGCGCCATCACGCGGACCTGAACCTTCTCGCCAGGTTTCTTGAAGACGATTTCTTTCGGTGAGATTTCCAAGCGGTCAAACTCGCCCGTGGCTTCCACGTCCAGCTTCGCGCCGGCCTGCACCCACTTGAGCATCATGTTGTATTCCCACGAGCCCTTCTTGAAACGCTCCTTGCCCTTGTGCGGTTCCTCGTTGGTGGCCTTCAGGAGCAACAGACTTTTCTCCGGCTGCTGGCGGTTGATGCGCACCTGCTTCTCGTCGCCGTCGGCCTTGACGGTCATCTGCTCGAGGTCCTTCTCGAAGTCGTAGCCGAAAAGCGAGAGCTTGAAACCGCCGCGCCCCTGGAACGAGCCGTGGCACTCGCGTCCGTTGCAGCCAGCGCGGCTCACCAAAGGAACAATATGCCGGCGGAAACTCGGCTCCTCAGCCGCAGCGAGTGTGGCGAACCGCTGCTCGGCGGTGCGGATGGGCGCGTCCTTCGCGAAGACGGAGCCAGTGAGAAACAGCAAGCCAAACAGAAGTAAGAGCGCGTGGCGCATAGCGGATATAGTCCTGACGGGGCCATAACACGGCTATTCAAACCCGACCCAAATTGAATTGCGACCCGCTTGCCGCCAGTCTGAACTGCCCTCATCGCATGACCACTCGCCGCCAATTCCTTGCCGCCTCCGCCGGGTTCAGCCTCGCCCCTGCACTCCGCGCCGCCGAGACCTCCGCCCCGAACCCGCCGCCGGACCCCATCATCGACATCCACCAGCACACGCATTACCACGGGCGCAGCGACCTGCAGATGCTCGCCCACCAGCGCGCGATGGGAATCACCACGACCATCCTGCTGCCCGCCGGCCGCGTCATCGAGCGACCCTCCACGCACAACGGCAAGTCCAACGGCCTCGCCGCGCGCTGCACTGGCAACGACGCCGCCATGGAATTCGCCAAGGCTCATCCCGGCGAGTTCCTCTTTGGCGCGAACGAAGTCACCGACCTGCCGGAGGCGAAGGGCGAGATTGAGAAGTATCTCAAGCTCGGCGCGAAGATCATCGCCGAGCAGAAGTTCGGCGTGCAGTGCGACTCCCCCGAAAGCGAGCGCCTCTACGCGCTCGCCGCTGATTACGGCGCGCCCATCCTCCTGCACTTGCAGGAAGGCACCTACAACTCCGGCTTCCAGCGCCTGCCCGCGATGTTCAGGAAGTTTCCCAAGACCACCTTCATCATGCACGCGCAGACTACGTGGGCGAACATTGACGCGAACTACGACTGGAAATCCCTCTACCCCACCGGCCCCGTCGCCCAGGGCGGCCTCACCAGCAAGTATCTCGCGGACTACCCGAACTGCTTCGCCGACATGAGCGCCGGCTCCGGCCTCAACTCCCTCCTGCGCGACGAGGTGCACACGCGCTGGTTCCTCGCGCAGCATCAGGACAAAATCCTCTATGGCAGCGACTGCGCAGACACCCTCGGGCGCGGCCCCGGCTGCCAAGGTGCAGGCACCATCGCCGCCATCCGCAAATACGCCGCGAACAAAACCGTCGAGCGCAAAATCCTCTTCGGGAACTCGAAGAAGCTTTTCCGCCTCTGACTCGACGAAGTGAATCGCTGGCTTGCCGCCGGAAGTCGTGCGGCCACCTCTGGTCATTCCCGCACCGTCGCGGACAGCTTCTGCTTCAGCGCGTCCACGGCCTTCGTGTGCGCCGCGTTCACGTCGTTGTCGGTGAGCGTCTTGTCGGCGGCGCGGTAGGTGAAGGCGTAGGCGAGGCTCTTCTGGCCGGCCGGGACGTTCCTCCCACGGAACACGTCGAACAGCTCCACGCTCTCGAGGTTCGCCGGCTTGGCTTGCTTGATGGCCTGCAACACGGCGTCGTGCGTCGTGGCTTCCGGCACGAGCATCGCCACGTCACGGCGGCTGGCCGGAAATTGCGGCAGCGGCTTGAATGACTTGCTGCGGTTACCGCGCGCGAGGAGTTCATCCAGTCGCAGCTCGGCAAGGAAGACGGCGTCACGCAGGTCGTATTGCTTCGCCAGCGCGGGGAGGAGCTGGCCGAGTTCCCCGAGCTGAACTTTCCCGCCGAGCATGATGGCAGCGGATTCGAGGAACAGCGGCGTCGGCTCCGCGCGTTTGCCAAACATGATGCCACGCAGTCCGAAGTGCTCCAGCAGGTCCTCAACAAGGCCCTTGAGGTCCATCGCATCGAACTTCGCCTCGCGGTCGTCGCCGCTCCAGAAGGCCAGCGCGCGCTGGCCGGTCAACGCGATGGCGACGCGGCGCTCCTCCTTCGGCTGGCCGTTCACGTTGGTGAACACGCGGCCAATCTCGAACAGCGCAACGTCCTGGTTCTTCCTGTGGAGATTATGGCGGAGCGTGTCGAGCAAGCCGGGCATCAGGCTCGGGCGCAACGCGTCCATGTCAGCACTGAGGGGGTTGGCCAGTTTCACGACCTCGGCTTGCGGCAGGCGGCAGTTGGCAAGGCTCACCAGAGTCTGCCCCTGCGCTTCGTTCAGACCGAGGCCGGTGAGTAGGCGGCGCACGTCGGCGAGTTGGTCATAGACCGCGTCAAAGGCGTTCATGCCGACCGCGCCGCGCGGTGTCGTGCTGGGAATCTTGTCCACGCCGTGGAGCCGCGCGATTTCCTCGATGAGGTCCACCTCGCGCTTGAGGTCCACACGGAAGGTCGGGATGCGGAAGGAAGTGACGACCGCGCCTCTGTCGTCGTGGCCAATCTGCGCGTGAAACTCCAGGCCGAGGCTTTGCAGCATCTGAACTTGTTTGTCGCCGGGGATTTCCACGCCGAGCAGCGCGCCGGTCTTCTCGTGCCGGAGTGAAATCACCTTCAGTTCATCGGGCTTCGGATAAGCGTCCACCGCGCCGAACACAAGCGTGCCACCTGCGGTTTCAAGGATGAGCTGCGCAGCACGCTGGCTCGCGTAGTCGGCAATGCCCACATCGCAGCCGCGCTCGAAGCGGTAGCTGGACTCGCTGCGGAGGCCGAGGGCCTTGCCGGTGCGGCGGATGTTCGTGGGGGCGAAGTAGGCGCTCTCGATGAGCACGTCGCGGGTGTCGTCGCGAATCTCCGTGTTCGCGCCGCCCATGACGCCCGCGAGCGCAATGCCCTTCTGCTCGTCGGCGATGAGGAGCATGTCGGACGTGAGCGTGCGCTCTTGGTTGTCGAGCGCCTTGAACTTCTCCCCGGCAGCAGCGCGGCGGATGACGATGGTGGGCTTGCCGTCCGCGCCCTTGCCGATGAGGTGGTAGTCGAAGGCGTGCAGCGGCTGGCCGGTTTCGAGCATCACGAAGTTCGTCACGTCCACCACGTTGCTGATGCTGCGGATGCCGACTTTCTCCAGCGTCTGCCGCAGCCAATCCGGGCTTGGCCCGACCTTCACGCCGGTCAAGACGCGCACCGTGTAGCGCGGGCACAGCTCCGGCTCGTCGAGTCGGACAGCAACGAACTCCTCGATGCTGTAGCGGCGGTCTGTGACCGCCGTCGGCGCTGACACAGCGCCGCTACAGTTGGGAACGCGCAGCGCGTTCCCCGTCAGCGCCGCAATCTCCCGCGCGATGCCGATGACGCTGTTGAGGTCCGGCCGGTTCGGCGTGACTTCGAGGTCATACACCACGTCGCTGCCCGCGCGGCCCAGATGCTCGGCGAACGGCTGGCCTACCTTCGCGTCCGGCGGCAGGATGATGACGCCGTCGCCTTCCTCGCCGAGGCCGAGTTCCTTGTTCGAGCACATCATACCCTGGCTCACGACACCGAAGACCTTGCGCTCCTTGATGACGAACGGCTCCTTCTCGCCGGCCTTCAGCGGCAACGCGAAGTTTGGCAGGATGACCGCGACCTTGTCGCCCGGCTGATGGTTCTGCGCGCCGCAAATGATGGTGCGCTCGCCCGTGCCATCGGCGACGCGGTTGACAGAGAGCTTGTCCGAGCCGGCGACCTTTTCCTTGGTGAGCACCTGCCCGACGACCACGCCCGCAAACTCGCCGCCGAGCTTCTGCACGCCCTCGACTTCGAGGCCGAGCATGGTGAGCCGCTCCGCGAGTTCCTCGGGCGACCAGTTGAAATCAACGTATTGCTTGAGCCAGTTAAGGGTGACTTTCATGTCGGAGGGAGAGTGGGGAATTAAAACTGACGGAGGAACCGCACGTCGTTCTCGTAGAAGAGGCGGATGTCGGTGATCCCGTAGCGGAGCATGGCGATGCGCTCGATGCCGAAGCCGAAGGCCCAGCCGGTCCAGACCTCGGGGTCGTAGCCGACGTTCTCGAAAACTTGCGGATGCACCATGCCGCAGCCGGCGATCTCCAGCCAGTCCTTGCCGAGCTTCTTCACGAGGGCGTTAGTGAAATCAATCTCCAGGCTCGGCTCGGTGTAGCTGAAGTAGTGCGGGCGGAAGCGAAGCTTCACGTCGCTGCCGAGGACGTCCTTGAAGACGGCTTCGACGGTGCCCTTGAGGTCGCTGACCGTGACGTGCTTGTCCACATAGAGGCCTTCGATTTGGTGGAAGGTCGGGTTGTGCGTGGCGTCGGCGTTGTCGCGGCGATAGACGCGGCCGGGGACGATGATGCGGATGGGCGGCGGCTGCGACTTCATCACGCGGATTTGCACCGAGGAAGTGTGCGTGCGAAGAAGTTGAGAGTTCTTAGTTGAGAGTGGAGAGCCGGAATCCTGCGCGACGTAGAAGGTGTCCTGCGCATCGCGCGCGGGATGGTCGGCGGGGGTGTTGAGGGCGTCGAAGCAGTGATACTCGTCCTCGATCTCCGGGCCGTCGGCGACGGCGAAGCCAACTTTGCGGAAGGCGCGCACGATGTCGTCGGTGACTTGGGTGAGTGGGTGAAGTTTGCCGACGGCGCGGCGACGACCAGGGAGTGTCCAGTCGGTCGGCTCTTTGGGCAGGGCAGCCTTGAGTTCGAGTTCACTGCGTCGAACGGCGAGGGCGGTTTCCAGTTCGGACTTGGCGGCGTTAATGGCCTTGCCAGCGGCCGGGCGCTCTTCCTTTGGCAGCGTGCCGAGCTGCTTCATCAGCGCGGTGAACTTGCCGTCACCGCCGAGGAACGCGCCCTTGGTCTGCTCCAGCGCGGGCAGGTCGGCAGCGGCGGCGAGGGCGGCGAGCGCCTCGGCTTTCAACGGGTCGAGCTGGGCCAGTAGTGACATGAGGCGTGAGAATTCAGGAGTCGGAATTCAGAATCCAGTAGAAAGCAAAACGGGCGGCCCTTGCAGGTCGCCCGTTGCTCGAAAAGTGGTTGAGCCGAGGATCAGGCCTTGGCCAGCGTGGCACCGGGCTTGGCTGCGAGGGCGGTCCGCGCGGCCTGGATCAGTTGGTCGAAGGCGGCGGCGTCGGTGGCGGCGAGGTCGGAGAGCACCTTGCGGTCGAGGCCGATCTTGGCGGCCTTGAGGCCCTCCATGAAGCGGCTGTAGGTGAGGCCGGCGGCGCGAGTGGCGGCGTTGATGCGGACCTGCCAGAGGCGGCGGTAGATGCGCTTCTTGGTCTTGCGGTCGCGATAGGCGTATTGGCGGGCGTGGTCCACCGCGTCGGAGGCGTAGCGGTAGAGCTTCGAGCGCCGCATGCGATACCCCTTCGCGGCGGTGATCATCCTCTTACGGCGTTTACGGGAAGCGGGGGCGTTGGTTACGCGCATGGGTCAGTGGGGGAAGTTGAAAGTTGAAGGTTGAAAGCTGAAGGAGACTCAGTGGCTGAAGGGCAGGCTCGCCGTGACGCGATACATGTCGGTTTTGTCAACGAGGGCGCGCTTGCCGAGGGAACGGCGGCGCTTGGCGCTCTTGCCCGAAAGCAAGTGGCGGCGACCGGCGCGCGAGCGGAGAATCTTGCCGGTGCCCGTGATCTTGAACCGCTTGGCCACGGATTTTTTGGTCTTGATGCCTTTGGGACGACGCATAATTTGAACTCGTTCTCTAAAAAAGAGGACACACTGTAGGCAGCGGGCATCGCCGGTGCAAGCGGTAATTTCCGCTTTGTGCAGTCGACCGCACGAAGGGCGCATCTCAGTTTCTTGCAGGGTGGGGTATGGTGGGGGTCATGAAAAAACACTGCTGCGTAACCCCGTGTCGTGCCACGCCCTGCGAGTCCTTTGCGGGGCCGCTCGCCCAGACCGCCGCGAGGCTGGGCAGCACGCTTGTGGCGGAGGTGGAGGAGGCCAGCCTCGTGCTCGAACGGCTCACGGGCGTCAAGCTGCCCCGCGCCACCCACGGCCGCCGATGCACCCCCAGCTCGAACTGCCGCTGGAGCCTTACCATATGATCATCCAGATGGATGCCTGGAACATTCGCGAAGGTGACGAGTGGGGCCGGAGCGCCGCGCTGCGCCGGCAGGGCCGGGAACCCGAACGCTGGCACTGGATCTGCACCGGCACCGTCTTCCGTCTGGACCGCCGCACGCAGACGGCGGGAGGCCGGCCGGTCATCAGCGAACGCGGCCTCGTCGCCACCCGCACGGGCATCGAAGGACTGCGTGAACAACTCCACGCCGAGGCGTTGCGGCGCGGGTTGGGGCAAGCTGCGGGTGCGCTGATCATTGCCGACGGGGCCGTGTGGATCTGGCGGCTGGCCGATGACCGCTTCCCTCAGGCCCGCCAGCGGCTGGACTTCTATCACGCCGTGCAACATCAGGCGGCGGTGGGCCGGGCCGTGTTCGGCGAAGACAAGGCCCGGCTCAAAGCGTGGCTCAGGCCGCTGGTCCGGCAGTTGAAGAACCAGTCTGCCGTCAGAGTCATCCGACAACTGGAGGCGCTCCAAGCGGGACTGCCCGCCGGCGCGGCGTCCGCGGCGGTGGCCAGGGAAGTGAACTACTTTCACGAACACCAGGAGCGGATGAACTACCGGGCCGAACGCCCTGCGCACGAACCGATCGGCAGCGGCGCGGTCGAGGCCACCTGCCGGCAGATGCAATGCCGCTTCAAACGGCCCGGCCAGTTCTGGAGCCAGCGCGGTGACGAAGCGCTCCTGTGTCTGGAGATGTTCTGGCGCAACGACCGCTGGCATTTGCTCTTCCCTCATACCTCCATCAGCGACCCTGCAAGAAACTGAGATGCGCCCCCTCACGAACTGCGCGGAGGTTGTGCTTGCCAAAGCGCGGCTCCTCCATAGATTTGGTGGCTCTTGTGTCTATGACGCTACTCTCAATCGCAGGTTTGCTCGCCGCCGACGCCCTTCCCACCGGCGCGCCGGAGCTTAACCCCAAGGCCCAGATGATGCAGACCGTCGGCATGATGGTCATCATGCTGGTGGCCTTCTACTTCATCCTCATCCGCCCGCAAAACCAGCAGCGCAAGAAGCAGGAGGAGATGATCAAGGCCCTCAAAAAGGGCGACAAGGTCGTCACCTCCAGCGGCATCCTCGCCACCGTCGTTTCCGTCAAGGAGCGCAGCGTCAGCATCCGCTCCGACGAGACCAAGCTCGAGGTGCTCAAGTCCGCCATCACACAAGTAGTCCAGGATTTCGACAAGGCCGACACGGCCCCCGCCACTGCCCCCTCGAGAAGCTAGCCCGCGACCCATTCCCCGCCCTCCCCGCTCATGCAACGCAACAATTTTTGGCGCGCCCTCCTCGTCCTCTTCGTCACCGTCTGGGCGGTGTTCGAAGTCTATCCTCCCTCCGACCGCAACCTCATTGACGTCTTCGAGGAGCGGGCGACGCAGAAGGGCACGAACTTCAACGCCATCGTCACCAAGGCCCGCGAGCTGGACAAGCAGTTCCCCGAGCGCAACTTCGCCAACCTCCGCGACGCCATCGGCACAAACTCGCTGACCAACTTCATCGCCTTCAGCGTTGGCGGCGAACGGGACGCCAACCGCGCGATCCTCAACCGCCTTCAGCGCGAGGCCTCAGGCAAGATCAAGCTAGGCCTGGACCTGCGCGGCGGCACGTCGTTCCTCATCGGCATCGACACGAACAAGATGGCGCAGACGGTGGACAAGAAGGCGCTCGTCGGCCAGGCCATCGAAGTGCTCCGCAAGCGCGTGGACAAGTTCGGCGTGGCCGAGCCGATGATCGTCGCCGAGGGCGAGGACCGCATCGTCATCCAGATGCCCGGCTTGACCCAGGCCGAGCGTGAAAACGTGCGCGCCGCGCTGACCCGCCCCGCGTTCCTCGAGTTCCGCATGGTGCATCCCGACAGCGACAACCTGATCAGGCAGGGCTTGATGGCTCCCGGCCACGAGATCCTCGTCCAGAAGCGCAAAGGCCAGGAAGGCCGAGACACACTGGAGCGCGTGGTGGTCAAGACGAAGGCCGAGCGCGGGTTGACCGGCAAATACATCGAGCGCGCGGGCGTCATCCGCGATCCCATCTCCAACCGGCCGCAGATCAGCTTCAAGTTCAACACGGAGGGCGGCAGGCTATTCGGCGAGCTGACCACCGAGCACACCCGCGAGCGCATGGCCATCGTGCTCGACGGCGAGCTTTACTCCGCGCCCGTCATCAACGAGCCAATCCGCGGCGGCAGCGGCGTGATCAACGGCGACTTCGACATCAAGGAAGCGTGGGAGCTGGCCAACGTCCTGGAGAACCCGCTCGAAACACCCGTGCGCCTGCTCGACACCGAGGAAGTGGACCCGTCTCTCGGCAAGGACTCGATTGACAGCGGCGTGCGCTCGGCAGTCATCGGCACCGTGGCCGTCGCGCTCTTCATGCTGGCCTATTACATGATGGCCGGCGTCGTCGCGAACATCGCGCTCATCGTCAACATCATCATCCTGCTCGGTGTGATGTGCTCAGTCGGCACCACCCTCACGCTGCCCGGCATCGCGGGCGACGTGCTCACCATCGGCATCTCGGTGAGCATGT
>SXTU01000281.1 GCA_005791875.1 Verrucomicrobiales bacterium | reverse complement strand
TTGAGGAAGATGGGCACGAACTGGTTCATGCCGGCGTTGGTGAACAGCAGGTTGGGGCTGTCCGGCAGGAGGCTGGACGAGGGGACTATGGTGTGTTGCTTCGACCGGAAGAAGTCGAGGAACGACTGGCGGATTTGCGTGCTGGTCATCATGCGGGGCGGAAAAGTAATTAGTAATCAGTAATCAGTGTTCAGCAATCAGTCGGCGCGTGTCCGGTCAGCTCACTGAACACTGTCGGTAAACAGGGCGGTGAAACTAGCGGCAAGTCGCGACCCAAGGCGAGCGGAAGTTCTCGCCGCTGCGCTTCGTCACGGCTTGTCCAAGGCCGGCAGGGGAAACTCGGCGGACGCGACGTGCTGGGCGCGCATCACGTCGGCGAGCTTGCGGACGATGTCAGGATGCTTCGCCGCCACGTTCGTCGTCTCGGCCGGGTCGTCGCGGAGGTTGAAGAGCTGGATGGCGAGGTCCGGCGTCTTCTTCGCGGCGGGACCGGGCTTAAGGTTTTGACGGAGTGCCTTCCAATCGCCGACGCGCACGGACTGCTGGCCGCCGTAGCCGGGGAACTCGCGGTAGAGGAACGGCCGCGCCTCCTGCTTCTGGCCGGCGAGCGTCGCGGCGAAGCTGATGCCGTCGGAATCCTTCGGCGTGGTGGCCTTCGCGCCGGTGAGTTCCATCAGCGTCGGCATCCAGTCCTCGAAGCCCGTCACGCGCTCGCTCGTCGAGCCGGGCGCGACCTTGCCCTTCCATCGCACGATGCCCGGCACGCGGAAGCCGCCCTCGAAGAGCGTGCCCTTGCCGTCGCGCAGCCCGCCGCTGGAGTTGAAGAAGGTTGCGTCCGTCCCCGCCAAGCCCTCGTGCCGCCCGTGCAGCGGGCCGTTGTCTGAAGTGAAAACCCAGATCGTGTTCTCATCGAGGCCCAGCTCGGCTACGAGCTTCATCATCGCGCCGATCTCCTTGTCCATGCGCGTGACCATCGCGGCATAGGCGGCGCGTGGGTTGAAGTGCGGGAGGTAGCCCTTGCCGCCGGCGTAGGGCGGGTCGGGAAATTTCCCGACATACTCGGCGAGCGAATCGTCCGGCACCTGCAACGCGAGATGCGGCACGGTCGTCGGCACGTAGCAGAAAAACGGCTTGTCCTTGTTCGCCCGGATGAACGCCCGCGCCTGCTCCGAGATGAGGTCGGCGGAATACTCCGTGCCCTGGAAGCGCGCGTAGGACTTCGGATCCGCCGGGTCCTCGCCGGGCTTGAACCTGTCGGCGGAGGGAAACGCGACGTTCTTCAGCGGCACCTTGCGGTCGTTGTCCCAGAGATAGGTCGGGTAGAAATTATGTGCGACGCCCTGGCAGTTGTAGCCGAACCACCGCGTGAAGCCCTGCTTCATCGGCTCGCCCGCCGTGCCCGGCCCGCCCAGGCCCCACTTGCCGAAGCCGCCCGTTGCGTAGCCGCGCTGCTGGAAGAGCTTCGCAAGCGTCACCGAGTCCGCCGGGATCGGGAACTGTCCTTCGGGCTGGATGGAGCGGTTGTCGCGGATGAACGCGTGGCCGGGATGCTTGCCGGTCATCAGCACGCAGCGCGACGGCGCGCAGACGGCGTTGCCGGAGTAATGCTGCGTGAAGCGCATCCCCTCCGCCGCCATCCGGTCGAGGTGCGGCGTGCGGATGATCTTCTGCCCGTAACAGCCGAGGTCGCCGTGGCCCAGGTCGTCCGCGATGATGAAGACGACGTTCGGCGGACGCGGCGCAGCGGACGCGGTTTCGACACAAAGACGCAGCGACGCAATGACGGCGCAGAGGAGTAGCAGCGGGCGCATGGGCGGAAGATGGCGAGCGCGGCATTTCCGTGCAAGGCCCCAAGTTGACGCACCGCAGCCGCGCGCCTAGCCTCGCCGCCATCAACCATGAACTGCCCCGCCTGCGCCCAGCCCCTCACCAGACTCCAGGTCGAAGACGTTGACCTCGACGCGTGCCACGGCGGCTGTGGCGGCCTGTGGTTCGACAACTTCGAGCTGGCCAAGTTCGACGAGCCGCATGAGTCATCGTCGTGGGAGCAACTGCTCGTGTCCGTGGACCCGCTCGTGGAAGTGGATTCCCAAACCAAGCGTCGCTGCCCGAAATGCGCCGTGCCGATGCTGCGCCACTTCTGCACCGCCGAGCGCCGCACGCAGGTGGACGCCTGCCCCGAGTGCGGCGGCAACTGGCTCGACTCCGGCGAGCTGGCGCAACTGCGTGCCGAGTTCCAGCAGAAGGCCAGCCGCGCCGCCGCGAAGAACAATCCCGCCCTGAACAAGCATCTGCGCTGGTCCGTGGTGGGCGACTGAGACACGGCAGCAGCCTCCAGTCGGAATCTGGTTCGGGGAGGAAGAAAGGCCCAGACCTGCTCTGGACCTTAGGCAGGGGATGCGTCTCCGAACAGGGATTACTGAACACTACGCCTTGGAAACCCCGCTCCGCCCGGCATACTCCGCGCGTGCGACACACCACGATCCAGCCCCCCGTCTTCCTCGGCATCGAGGGCGGCGGCACGCGCACGGTGGCGTTGCTGGCAGATGCGGGCGGGCGACTGCTTAAACGTTTCGAGGGCGGGCCGGGAAATTTCAAGCTGCTCACGGCGGCGCAGCTCCTCCGTCGGCTGCGCGAGGTGAGGGCGGCGTTCGCGGGGTTTCCCCAACCTGCCGCCGTCGCCATCGGCCTCGCAGGCGCGCGCGGCGAACCGGAGTGGCAACGCATCCGCGCGATTGCGGCGAAGGTCTGGCCCGGCGTTACGTGCCACGCCACGCATGACTTGGAGACGGCGCTCGCCGCAGGTGACAGGTGGCAGGTGGCGAGTGACACGAGGCGCATCAGGCGTGCGCCAGCTCCTGTCACATGTCACCCGTCACCTGTCACTCAGGTCCTCCTCCTCAGCGGCACCGGCTCGTGCTTCTTCGCGCGCGCCGCAGACGGCCGCACCGCGCGCTTCGGCGGTTGGGGGCACATTCTCGGCGACAAGGGCAGCGCCCATGAGATCGGCCTGCGGGCGTTGAAGGCGTGCGTGTTCTATCTCGACCGCGATGGCGAGTGGTCGCGGCTCGGACAACGCATCTTGCGCTCGTTGCAGCTCAACGAGCCGGGCGAACTCATCCCCTGGGCGCAGACAGCGGGCAAGGCGGACATCGCGGCGCTGGCGGTGGAGGTCTTCGCAGCGGCAGCGGAACGCGACGCGATCGCGAAGGACATCCTCACCGGCGCGTCGGCGAGCCTGGCGAGGGACGGCGTGGCTTGCGCGAAGAAGCTGGCGAAGACGGGGGAGCCGGTGCAGTTCATGTTGGCCGGGAGCGTGTTGCTCAGGCAGCCGAAGTTCGCGCGCGCGGTGGCGAAGGAGCTGGCCGGACGCTGGCCGGGATGCATGGTGACGCCGCTCAAGCGCGAGAGCGCGTGGGGTGCGTTGGCGTTGGCGACGCGTGCCGGCGGTTTGCAACCGCCGGCACGGGCGCAAGCGCCGATTCCGCATTCCGCATTCCGCATTCCGCATTCCCTGTCCCCCACCGAGGCGCGCAACCCGCGCTCGATGAACTTGGACAAGCTCTCCATCGCCGACGCCATTGAGCTGATGCTGTCAGAGGACGAAAAACTTCCCGCCGCGATCCGCCGCGAGGCTCCGAAGATTGAGCGAGTCATCGGAAAGATCGTCACCGCGGTCAAGCGCGGCGGGCGGCTCCTCTACGTCGGCGCGGGAACGAGCGGGCGGCTGGGCATCCTCGACGCGAGCGAGTGTCCGCCGACGTTCCGCGTCCCGCCGGAACTCGTGCAGGGCATCATCGCGGGCGCGCAGGCGGCAGTGTTCCGCGCGGTGGAAGGCGCGGAGGATGATCGCGAGGCAGGAGCGCGGGCCGTTGAGTTTCGCGGCGTTGGTAAAATGGATGTGATCGTCGGCATCGCAGCGAGCGGGCGGACACCTTTCGTTCACGGTGCGCTGGCCGGGGCGCGCAGGCACGGCGCGTTCACAGTCTTGCTCTGCTTCAACCCGGCGATGAACCGGCAACGGGGCGTGGCGCAAGTCGTCATCGCGCCGGATATCGGGCCGGAGGTGCTGACAGGCTCCACGCGGCTCAAGTCCGGCACGGCCACCAAGCTGATCCTGAACATGCTCACCACGCTGGCAATGGTCCGCACCGGCAAGGTCGTGAGCAATCTCATGGTGGACTTGAACCCCTCGAACGTGAAGCTGCGCGACCGCGCGGTGCGAATCGTGCGCGAGTTGACCGGCGCGGACTACGAGACGGCGAAGGCGGCGTTGGAAAGGGAAGCCTGGGTGGTGAAGGCGGCGTGGCAACGTCTGACGCGGAAGGATGCATCTGGAGCGCCGGCTTCCAAGCCGGCTTAGGTCGGGACGGAGTGATTGCGCGTTTGGTCTGTGGCCTTCGGCGCACCGTTTGTTTGCTGCTGAATGCCGCTTGGTTGACTTGGCTCTCTCTCCTGCGGACGCGTAAAGCCGGCTTGGAAGCCGGCGCTCCAACTGCATCACTCCGGTTGAGATGCGGACGACGCAGCCTCTCCGTTGGAGGATGAGTGATCGCTGCAAAAGCCGGGCCGCCCTTGCACTCGCTCCGGTCGGGCATTAAAGTCCGCCGACTAAATGAACGAGCCTATGAACAATTTCCTGGTGCCGATGGTTGTCGAGCAGACCGGTCGCGGCGAGCGCGGCTACGACATCTACTCGCGGCTCCTGATTGACCGCATCGTCTTCCTCGGCACGCCGGTGGACGACATGGTCGCCAACGTCATCATCGCGCAGCTCCTCTTCCTCCAGATGAACGACCCGAAGAAGGACATTCATCTCTACATCAACTCCCCGGGCGGCAGCGTCACGGCGGGCCTCGCGATTTACGACACGATGCAGTTCATGACCTGCGACGTGAACACCTACTGCATCGGCCAGGCCGCGAGCATGGGCGCGGTGCTGCTCTGCGGGGGCACGAAGGGCAAGCGCCACGCGCTGCCCAACGCGAACATCATGATCCATCAGGTGCTGGGCGGCGCGGAGGGCCAAGCCAGCGACGTGGAAATCCGCGTCAAGTATATGCTCAAGCTCAAGCAGCGCCTGAACTCCATCATCGCCAAGCACACCGGCCAGAGCATTGAGGTCGTCGAGAAGGCCTGCGATCGGGACAACTTCATGTCCTCCGAGGAAGCGAAAGCCTTCGGCCTCGTGGACGAAGTCGTCGCCTCCCGCAAAGATATCCCCGGCCTGCCCGAGAAGAGCAGCGTGGTGAACTAACCATTCCGCATTCCGCATTTCCGATGGCCCGCCCGCACAATCTCACGCTTTGCTCCTTCTGCGGCAAATCGCACGCCGAGGTGAAGAAGCTCATCGCCGGCCCGGGCGTTTACATCTGCGACAACTGCATCCACGTCTGCAAAGGCGTGCTCGACAAGGAACTCGCCGCTGACACGAAGCGCACGACGCCCAAGCTCAAGATTCCCAAACCCGCTGCCATCAAGGCCGAGTTGGACCGCTACTGCATTGGTCAGAACCACGCGAAGAAGACTTTGGCCGTCGCGGTCCACAACCACTACAAGCGCATCATCCACGAGCGGAAGGCGACCGGCGGAGCCGCCGCCCCGCGCGACGTCAAGGCCGACGACGTGGAAATCGAAAAGAGCAACATCCTGCTCATCGGCCCCACCGGCTCCG
>SXTU01000280.1 GCA_005791875.1 Verrucomicrobiales bacterium | reverse complement strand
TCTACAAGGACAAGCCCGCCTTCGCCGCCGTGGCCGCTGCGAAGGGTGCGCCGAAGGCCAGCCCGCTTCCGACCGACGACGTGAAGTTCGCCGGCCTCACCGCTGCTGAAGTGGTGAAGGCCGCGACGCTCCCGCCGGGTTTTAAGCTGCACGTCTTCGCCGCTGAGCCGGACGTGAAGCAGCCCATCGCCTTCTGCATTGATGACCGCGGACGGCTCTGGGTCATCGAGAATTATACCTACCCGCAGCGCGCGCCCGAGGGCCAGGGCACGGACCGCATCCTCGTCTTCGAGGACACCGACGGGGACCACAAGTTCGACAAGCGCACCGTCTTCATGGAGAAGCTCAACCTCGCCAGCGCTATCGAGTATGGCTTCGGTGGCGTGTTCGTCGGTGCTGCGCCGTGGCTGCTGCACATACCGGTGAAAGAGACGGACAAAGGGCCGCAGCCCGCCGGTGAGCCGGTGAAGTTACTCGAAGGCTTCGCGTGGCAGGACACGCACGAGATGCTGAACACTTTCCGCTGGGGGCCGGACGGCTGGCTCTACGGCTGCCACGGCGTCTTCACGCATTCGCACGTAAAGGTCGCTGGCGCGCCGGACACGGAGCGGCAGTTCATCAACGCCGGCGTCTGGCGCTACCAGCCGGTGAAGAAACGCTTCGAGGTCTTCGCCGAGGGGACAAGCAATCCGTGGGGGCTGGACTTCAACGAGCACGGGCAGCTCTTCATCGAGGCCTGCGTCATCCCGCACCTCTTCCACATGATTCAGGGCGGGCGCTACCAGCGGCAGGGCGGCCAGCATTACGCACCGAGCATCGAGGAGGCGAAGCGCGTCGCGCCGGATTACTTCAAACAGGACTTCGCCAAGCCCGGCAAGCAGCCCATCAATCCGTTCATCTACGACGACCTCAAGACCATCGCCGACCACCGCCACTATCTCGGCGCGACCCCGCACGGCGGCAACGCGCGTTCCGACACGGCCGGCGGCGGCCATGCGCACGCGGGCCTCATGTGCTATCTCGGCGGGAGCTGGCCCAAGGAATATCACGGCAAGCTCTTCATGGGGAATATCCACGGCCAGCGCCTGAACGTGGATGTGCCCGAGCGCAAAGGCAGCGGCTACGTGGGCAAGCACGCGCCGGATTTCCTGAACTTCAACGACCGCTGGAGCCAGACGCTCGACCAACGCTACGACCAGGATGGCAACGTCTTCATCATCGACTGGTATGACAAGCAGCAGTGCCACACCGGCAACGCGGCGGCCCACGACCGGAGCAACGGGCGGATTTACAAAATCAGCTACGGCGACAAGAAGGGAACGCAGGTGGATTTGGCGAAGCTGAAAGACTCCGAGCTAATCCAGCGCCTTCTCAGCAAGAACAATTGGCTCGCGCGGCACGCCAGTCGAATTCTTCAGGAGCGAACCGCCTCTGGTGGCCTCGGCCTTTCCGGTGAAAATGCAACCCTGCTGAATGACTACATCAGCATGAAATCCTGGCCCGCGAAGCCCAACTACCAGCCGCTGCCGCAGGACAAGCAGGTTAATTCCTCAACTCGGCTTCGCGCTCTTTGGACCGCTCATGTCACTCGCACGCTCGGACATGAGCATTACGTCAATTGGCTCTCCGATTCGGACGAGCACATCCGCGCTTGGGCTGTGCAACTTCTCGCTGAAGAAAGAAAGCTTGAAGGCGGCGACTTGAGCACCTTCACCCGCCTCGCAAAGGACGACCCCTCCCCGCTTGTGCGCCTCTACCTCGCCAGCGCCTGCCAGCGCCTGACCGTGGCCGAGCGCCTGCCCATCGTGGAGAGCCTCCTCGCCCACGCTGAGGACGCCACCGACCACAACCTCCCGCTGATGTATTGGTATGCCACCGAACCCATCGTCGCCGCCAATCCCGCCCAAGGCGCGCTCCTCCTCGCCAAGTCAAAGATCTCCCTCGTCCGCGAATACATCACCCGCCGCCTGACCGCCAAGTAGCCCTCCACGGTGCGTTCATGCGCCGCGCCCTTCTGGTGGGCGCGCCGGCTTCCAAGCCGGCTTTGCGCGTTCGGAGGAGAAAGGGCCAAGTCAGGCAGGCGGCATTAAGCGGCAGCCAAACGCACGCATTCGCCTTGTCCCGATCCAAGCCGAACTCCGAAGCTGGCGCTCCGAAGGAGCATCACAAACCAGCCCGGGGCAACGCCCCGGGTTACCCGGCAAGGAGATTCCAAGCCCTGAAAGGGCGACACAAATTGTTCCGCCCCTTCAGGGCTGCGATCCTTCTATTCCGCTACCCGGGGCGTTGCCGCGGGCTGTCATGTCTGGGGCTTTCAGCCTCGACTTCGGAGTTCGGGCTCAAGCCGGCTTGGAAGCCGGCGCTCCGGCCCAGACTCAGCTTGATTCCGCTTTCGATCGTTCGCGTCCATTGCTAGCTTAAATCAGCATTATGAACGTTCTGCGTCCTTCCTCCGCACTCCTGCTGCTCGCCGCCGTGCTCACGGCGGACGCGGCCACGGCCACCAAACCCTCGCGTTACGCCGACTTGATTCTTGCGGACAAGCCGGTGGCTTACTGGCGCTTGAACGACGCCAGCGGCAGCACGGCGCTGAACCTCGCGCCCGGCGCGAACGCCGCCGCGCTCAACGGCACGGTTGAGGGCAAAGTGCAGCTCGGCCAGCGCGCGCAACTCGCGACGGAGTTCCCCGAGTTCGAGCCGGATAGCACGGCGGCGGGGTTCAGCGGCAAGGGCGAGTTCATCCGCGTGAAGGACCCCGGCGCGAAGAGCGCGCTGGATTTCAGCCAGGGCGATTCGCTCACGCTCGAAGCGTGGGTCTTCGCGCACAGCATCAAGGACGGGCAGCAGGTCTATGTCATCGGCAAGGGGCGCACGGGCAACAAGGGCTTCGCCTCGGACAACCAGAATTACGCGTTGCGCCTGCGCGGGGACGACAGCGCGGCCTGCGTGAGCTTCCTCTTCCGCGACGCGGAGGGCGCGGTCGCTGGCGCGAAGAAGCAGGAATCTGAGAAGCACTGGCATCGCTGGACTTCGACGGACGGCTTCGCGCCCGGCTCCGGCTGGCATCACGTCGCGGTGACTTACACCTTCGGCAAGAGCGCGAGCATCAAGGGCTACATTGACGGCATGGAGGTCAAGGGCACGTGGGACATGGGCGGCAAGTCCGACGCCCCGCCGGTCGTGGACGACGACGAGCTGTGGATTGGCTCCTCGATGGGCGCGCAGGCCGGCAGCTCGTTCAACGGCCTCATCAACGAGGTCGCCATCCATCGCCGCGTGCTGTCGGCGAGCAGCCTCAAGGACCGTTTCAACCACGTCCCGCCCGCGCCGAAGTTCGACCTCGCCAAGCTGCCCAAGGACCGCGTGCAGGTGGAAGTCATCGAGGGCATCTCAAACACGCCGAACTGGAACTTCGCGCCCGGCGCGCCGGCGGAGGTTTACACCGAGACCGCGTTTGGCTTCGTCAACACGGCGACGAAATACTCGTTGCGCGGCGTGCGTGTGGACCGCTCGAACCCGTTTCTGCTCCGCGCCACGGCGAAGGTCACGCTTCCGGCGGGCGAACATCGCGTCCTGCTGCGCTCGCTCCAGAGCGCGCGGCTCTTCGTGGACGGCAAGCAGCTCGGCCAGACGAAGTTCATCATCCCGAACGGCAGCGGGCACGGGAAGGTGGAGGAGCCGCCCGGCGCGGAGTATCCCGCCGGTCTGCGCTTCCCGCACACCGGTCACAACGAGCAATGGCTCACGTTCAAGTCCAAGGGCGGCGAGCATCTCTTCGTGCTCGAAGGCATCATCGGCGGCAAGGGGCTGAAGCCGGAAGTGGGTGAACTCACGGTGAGCCTGGCGCGCGGCAGCGAGCTGTTCCACCTGCTCGCGCCGAAGGAGAAAATCCCGCACACCGACGCCGGTTGGACCGCTTTCACCGACACTCAACTCGCCACGCTTGCCACCGTGGACGCGCAGCGCCGCAAGGATTTCACCGCCGAGGAGCACAAGTATTGGGCGCAACGCCACGAACTCGCGCGCAAGGCCGTTTCCGCCAAGCCCACGCCCGCCGTGCCGTCCGTCTCCGCCGCGACGCCGGTTCAGAACGCGATTGACCGCTTCATCGGCGCGCGGCTCGAAGCGGCGAAGGTGAAGCCCGCGCCGCTCGTGGATGACCTCGCCTTCCTCCGCCGTCTCGCGCTCGACACCGTCGGCCTCCCGCCGACGCCGGAGCAAATCAAGCGCTTCCTCGCCGACGACGCGAAGGCCCGCCGCGCGAACGCGATTGACCGCTTCCTCGCGCAGCCCGGCTGGGCGGACAACTGGGTCGGCTACTGGCAGGACGTGCTCGCGGAAAATCCCGCCATCCTCAAGCCCACCCTCAACAACACCGGCCCTTTCCGCTGGTGGATTCACGAGTCGTTCCTCGACAACCGGCCGATGGACCGCTTCGCCACCGAGCTGATTGCGATGGAGGGCAGCGTCTATCACGGCGGCCCGGCGGGTTTCGGCATCGCGACGCAGAACGACGTGCCGATGGCGGACCGCGCGCAGATTGTTTCCTCGGCCTTCCTCGCGATGAACCTCGCGTGCGCCCGCTGCCACGACGCGCCCTACCACGACTTCAAGCAGAAGGATTTGTTCAGCCTCGCCGCGATGCTCAAGCAAGGCGCGCAGGACGTGCCCAAGAGCAGCTCCATCCCCGCGAACGCCAACATCAAGGTGGGCCGCCGCATCCAGGTCACGCTGCACCCCGGCGAGAAGGTGGAGCCGAACTTCCCGTTCGCCGCGCTGCTGCACGGCGAGTCGGCCGCCAGCCTCGCGCGCGACGCGAAGAATTCCCGCGAGCAGCTTGCCGCGTTCGTCACGTCGCCGGAGAACGAGCGCTTCGCACAAGTCATGGTCAACCGTGTCTGGAAACGCTACCTCGGCTGGGGCTTTGTCGAGCCGGTGGACGACTGGGAAAACCAGAAAGCGTCGCACCCGGAGCTGCTGGCGTGGCTCGCGCGTGAGTTTGTGGTGCATGGCTACGACTTGAAACACCTCGCGCGGCTCGTCTTCAACTCGCACACGTATCAGCGCGTCTCCGGCCTGCACACGCCCGCGTCCGACGAGCCGGCGGACCGCCTGTTCGCCTCGCCTGCGCGGCGGCGGTTGCAGGCCGAGCAGTTGGTGGACTCCATGTTCGCCGTCGTCGGCAAGCGCATGGATTCCGAGCTGCTCACGCTCGACAACGACAGCCGCCGCTCGGCGAAAGACTTCCTCACGCTCGGCGTGCCGCGTCGCGCGTGGGAGTTCACCGGCCTCTCGAACGACCGCGACCGCCCCGCGCTCTCCATGCCCAGGACGCAGGCCATCACGGACGTGCTGCTGATGTTCGGCTGGCGCGAGACGCGGCAAGGCCCGCTCTCCGTGCGCGACCATTCGCCGAACGTCCTCCAGCCCGCCGTGCTCGCCAACGGCGACATGGGCAACGGTCGCGTGACGCGCCTCTCGGACGATTGCGACCTCGTGGACGTGCTCACCCGCGCGCAGCCGCTGCCGGAACTCATCGAGGCGGTGACGCTCCGAGTCCTCTCCCGCCCACCCACGAGCGCGGAGCGAGAGAGCTTTCGCAACCACCTCGAGGCCGGTTACGCCGACCGTGTCGTGTCCGCCGGCAAGTCCGTGCGCAAGGACTACGACCCCAGCCAGCTCCTGAGCTGGTCCAACCACCTCAACGCGAAGGCCACTGAAATCAAGCTCGCCGTCGAGGAGAAAGCCCGCCTCGGCGACACCGCCACGGCGCGTCTGAAGAAGGACTGGCGCGAGCGGATGGAAGACGTGCTGTGGGCGATGGTGAACTCGCCGGAGTTTGTGTTTGTGCCGTGAAGAAGACGCCGCCAGCCAAGCGTGCGAAACGCAGAACGGGCGAAGCCGCCCGCAAAAGTCTGTTGCGGCGTGCTCGGCTGAAACCCGCGCATCGGTGGACGGCCCGGGAAATCTGGCCGCTGGGCAAACCGCCCGGCGTGCTGACTTACGGAACGCCGGAGTTCGGGGCTGAAATGGAGCGGCGGCTGGCAGAAATAGACTCAGGGCAGGCTGCGTGCAATTCGGAAACGCGTGACGACCAAGCGGAGATGAAATCCCTTCTCTCATTAGCACCCGGCTTCAGCCGGGTGTTGGCCGGTGAGGCGAGCGGAAACCGTTTCAACGGTTTTCGCGGACGGGAGCGTTGGTGTGGCAAACCGTTGAAACGGTTCGCCTCTGGCGCGGACGATGACACCCGGCTGAAGCCGGGTGCTAATGAGACTTTGCTGACGTGAACCCGGAAGACAAAGCCGCCGTGATGGACCTCGTGAACCGGATGCCGGAGCACGCGACGCTGCTCGACCTCGCGCGGGAACTGGAGTGCACGGCCCGGCAGCAAGCGCCCGCCCCGCGCTCCGCGAGCGGCTGGTTGATTGGGCAGGGCTGCCGGGAAGAATTGCACCGCCTGTCCCGCGAGCGGGCACTGCGTTTGGTGGAGCGGTTGCTTCCGCTGTTAAGCCACGGCAGGAATTGATGACAGTCGAACTTTGAGACAGAGACATGAACATGAACCTTGAAACCACCTCGTCGAACCGCCGCGCCTTCCTCGCCCGCACCGGCGCGGGCGCAGTCGCCCTTGGCCTCGGCGGACTTTCCCCGCTCTTCGCCCAGGAAAAGAAGACCTACCCGCAGGGCAAGGCCGAGCATTGCATCTTCATCTGGCTCGGCGGCGGCTGTGCGCACACGGACACCTGGGATCCCAAGCGCCTCGGCGACCCGCAGAAGAAAATCGCCGGCTCCGCCTACCCGGCCATTGACACCGCCATCCGCGGCGTGCAGCTCTGCGAGCATCTCAAGGGCACCGCGAAGCTGCTCGACCGCTTCGCGCTCCTACGCACGGTGAACCACGACATCATTGACGAGCACGCCGCCGCCACGAACTTCGTCCACACGGGCCGCCGGCCCACGGGCACCATCACCTATCCCAGCATCGGCTCGCTTGTCGCGCACGAGCGCGGCGCGCTGGCGGACGGCATCCCGCCCTACGTCGTCATCGGCTACCCAATGATTATGCGCGGCCCCGGCTTCCTCGGCGCGAAGCACGGCTACGTCTATCTCACCGACACGGAGAAGGGCCCCGCCGGCCTCACGCGTCCGTCCTACGTCAACACCGCGCGCGCCGCCGACCGCGAGCGTTTGCTCGGCGAACTGCGTAAGGGCTACGCCGCCCGCAACCCCGGCGACAAGGTCATCGCCGACTACGACGAGGCCGTCGGCTCTTCCTTCACGCTGGCCAACGGCGACTTTATGAAGGCGTTCAACCTCACCACCGAGGCGTCGTCACTGCGGCAGACCTACGGCGGCGAGTTCGGGCAACGCTGCATGCTCGCGCGGCGGCTTGTGCAGCGTGGCGTGCGGTTCATCGAGGTCTCCTTCAACCTGAACTTCATCAACGGCACCGGCTGGGACACGCACAACGACGGCCAGCTCAACCAGCACATCCTCATCCAACAACTCGACCAAGGCTTGGCCGCGCTCGTGTCCGACTTGGAGAAGAACCGGCTGCTCGACAAGACGCTCATCGTCGTGGCGACGGAGTTCGGCCGTCCGCCGGAGTTCGATGGCGGCGGCGGACGCGGCCATCAAGGCGCTGCGTTCAGCATGGCGCTTGCGGGTGGCGGCTTGAAGACTGGTCAGGTCGTCGGCGAGACCGACGAGCTGGCGAAGAAGCCCGTGAGCCAGCCCCTTTCCGTGCCCGATGCCCACGCGACCATCCACTGCGCGCTCGGCATCAACCCTGCGAAAAACCTCTTCGACGGCCCCCGCCCTGTGCCGATCACGGATCGCGGCGAGCCAGCGCGGCAGTTGTTTGCTTAGTCCGCTGTGGCAAACGGTGCGTTAAACCATCACGCGCTCCTCACCCTGCTGCTGACAGTTTCGGCTTTGTCGCCCGCTGCCAAGGCCGCTGCGCCGACTGCGTCCGCTGAAGAACTCTTCGCCCGCCGCATCCAGCCGCTCTTCAGGGAGAAGTGTCTCGCCTGCCACGGCGATGACCCGAAGAAAATCAAGGGCGGCCTCGATATGCGCACGCTCGGCGGCTTGCTCAAGGGCGGCGAGAGCGAGAAGCCGTCCATCGTCCCCGGCAAAGCTGAGTCCAGCCCGCTCTGGCTCGCCGTCACGCGCGAAGGCGACGCAGAGAACTGGGCTGCCATGCCGCCGAAGGAGAACGACAAGCTCACCAAGAAGCAGCTCGCGTGGGTGAAGGCGTGGATTGCCGGCGGTGCGCCGTGGCCGGATGCAAAGCGTCTGGCAGAGATTGCCAGAACCAACGCCGACAATTGGTCCGCCGAGGATGGCATCATGGTGAAGACCAGCGGCGCCTCGCTGCTGAATAGACCCGCCGCCGCTACCAGCCGGTGAAGAAACCAGCGGTCAGTAATCCCATCGATGCATTCATCGCCGCGAAATTTCCCGCCGGCGTTCAGCCCGCCCCGCTCGCCAAGCTCAACGCCGCGCACCGCGCCGCCCACCCGCAGCACGCCGAACTCGCCGCGCGCATGGGCGCTTACGAACTCGCCTTCCGCATGCAGATGGAAGTGTCCGGCATCCTCGACCTCGACCAGGAAGACGCCCGGCTCAAGGCCAGCTACGGCATCGGCGCGGAGCCGACGGACGCCTTCGGGCGCAAGTGCCTGCTCGCGCGGCGACTGGTCGAGCGCGGCGTGCGCTTCGTGCAGCTCTACGCCGGCACCTGGGACAGCCACGACTACATCGAGCGCGCCCACGGCAACCTCGCCCGCCAGGTGGACCAGCCCATCGCCGCGCTCATCGCGGACCTGAAACAGCGCGGCTTGCTCGACAGCACGCGCGTCGTCTGGTGCGGCGAGTTCGGCCGCTCGCCGGACAACGGCGTGCGCGGCGGCACCGCCTACGGACGCGACCCCAACCCGCACGCGATGACGATTTGGTTCGCCGGTGGCGGCGTGAAAGTCGGCCACACCCTCGGCGCGACCGACGAGCTGGGCGACAAGGCCGTCACTCACATCCACCCCATCGGCGAGGTGCATGTCACGCTTCTGCACCTGCTGGGGCTGGACGACAACAAGCTCACTTACTTCCACGGCGGCCGCTTCAAGCAGCTCTCGCAGTTCGGTGGGCAAGTCATCAAGGAGTTGGTGGCTTAGCTCGTCGCGCGAACAGCATTGAGCCTGCGGCGGGGGCTGGTAGTTTCCGCGCGCATGAGTTTTTTCCGAGGCCTGGCCGTGCTCGCGTTGGCGCTGTGGCTCGCGCTGGCTCCGGCGTCCCTGCGGGCGGCGTTGCCAGCGGGCGTGAGCCAGGGAGAATTCCTCGGCTGGACGAATGCGTTGAGCCTGCGCGACGATCACGGGAAGGTGACCGCGGTCGTGGTGCCGGACATCGGCGGGCGCGTGGTGCAATACAGCCGCGGCGGCGTGAACGCGCTGCTGGAGAATCCCGACAGCAACGGCAAGACGCTCGCGCAATCCCCCGGCGGTTTCTGGGTGGGCGGCTATCAATGCGACTTCGGTCCTGGCCTGCTGGGACGACCGGAGCGACAGGCGGTGTGGCTGGGACCGCATGACTTCGTCGCGCCCCGCGACCAGACGGTCGAGACGGCCAGCCCGCTGGATGCCGTGACCGGACTGCGGCTGCTCAAGAGCTTCACGCTCGACCCGGACACTGGTGCGTTCGGTGTAATGCAGCGCATGGTCAACGCATCGCCCAACGCATCGCGCCACAGCCTGCACGACCGCACGCTGTGCCCGGCCGGCGGCTTCGCTCTGTTCCGGTTGCCGAAGCAGAGCCGGCCTCGCGCTGGCTGGTCGCTGCTGCGCGCGACCGAGGAAGGCTCGGCCTTCCATGGAGAGCAACCGGCTTTGCCCAACGTGCGAGTCTTCGGCGATTTGCTCGTGGCGCAGGCGGCGGGCGCGCCGGGAAAGCTCGGCTCGGACACGGACGGTGGCTGGGTGGCCTACGTGCGCGGGCGGCTGCTGTTCGTGAAGTATTTCCAAACGTGGCGCGGCGCTGCGTATGCGGGCGCGGGGCATACGGTGGAGTTTTCGTGGAGCGACCAGATGGCCGCGCTGGAGTTGTTCAGCCCGATGACCGCGCTGCAACCAGGCCAGGCGTTCGACTTCCCCGAGTTGTGGCAGCTCATCGAGTTGAAGGAGGAAGTGACGAGCTTCGACGAGGCCCGCGCGGCTGCGAAGAAGGTGCCGGCATCGCCGTTCGCGCCGAAGAAGTAGCGGGCGCGAACGCTCAGGCCAGCACGGCCTTGACCACACTCCCATGCACGTCGGTCAGGCGGAAGTCGCGGCCCGCGTGGCGGAAGGTGAGGCGCTCGTGGTCGAAGCCGAGGAGGTGAAGAATCGTGGCCTGCAAGTCATGGACGTGGACGGGATTCACCTCGGCCTTGAAGCCGAACTCGTCCGTTGCGCCATAGACTGTGCCGCCCTTCACCCCACCGCCGGCGAGCCACGTGGTGAAGCCGTGGTGGTTGTGGTCGCGGCCGTTGATTTTGCCCGCGTTCGAGCCGGGCGTGGGTAATTCGACCGTGGGAGTGCGGCCGAACTCACCGCCCCAGATGACGAGTGTGTCGTCCAGCAGGCCGCGTTGCTTCAAGTCCTTCAGCAGCGCGCCGATGGCTTGGTCGCACTGCTTGGCCAGCTTGCGATGCTGCACTTCCAAATCATCGTGGCTGTCCCAGGGCTGGCCTTCGCCGTGCCAGACTTGCACGAAGCGCACGCCGCGCTCGACGAGTCGGCGCGCGGTGAGAATCTGCCGCGCCTGCGTGCCCTCGCCATACATCGCGCGGATGTGCGCGGGCTCCTTGCTGACGTCGAAGGCGTCCGCCGCCTCCATCTGCATCCGGTAGGCCAGCTCGAAGGATTGGATGCGCGCCTCGAGCTGCGCCTCGCGCGCGCGGGCCGCCGCGTGGCGTTGGTTCAACCGCTGGAGCAGGTCGAGCTGCGCGCGCTGCTCGGGCAGGGCCATCTGCTTGTTGGAAATGTGCTCGATGAGCCGCTCGATGCGCGTCTCGGCGGTGTTAATGTAGGTGCCCTGAAAAACGCCGGGGAGGAACGCGCACTGCCAGTTCTGCGATTCTTGAATCGGATAGCCGCCCGGGCACATGGCGATGAAGCCAGGCAAATTCTGGTTCTCCGTGCCGAGGCCGTAGGTCACCCACGAGCCCATGCTCGGGCGCGTCAGGCGCGCGTCGCCGCAGTTGAGCAACATCAGCGACGGCTCGTGGTTCGGCACGTCGGCGTGCATCGAGCGGATGACGCAGATGTCGTCAATGCACTCCGCCGTCTTGGCGAAAATTTCGCTGACTTCGATGCCGCTCTTGCCGTAGTGCTGGAACTTGTAGGGCGAGCGGAACGCGGTGCCAGTGCGGCGTTCGGTGCGCAGCTCGTAGGGCAGGGTCTTGCCGTGGTGTTTGTCGAGCGCGGGCTTGGGATCAAACGTGTCCACGTGCGACGGACCGCCGTTGAGGAAGATGTGGATAACGCGCTTGGCCGTAGCGGCAAAGTGCGGGGCCTTGGGTTGGAGCGGGGAAGCGCTGTTGACCTCGGCCTGCGCGCTCGTCAGGCCCAGCTCGCCAAAAAACGCGCCGAGGCCGAGCGCGCCCATGCCCATGCCGCAGCGCGTCAGCAGCTCGCGCCGGGTGAGGCCGAGGTGCTCGGGGCGAAGTCCGTGATGACTCATGTGTTGAAACTGACGGGCCTCGTAGTCGCAGGCTTCAGCCGGCGAGGGGCGTGCTGCGTGCTGCTTGTTGGGGCTTGGCTGCCGAAGTGATTCACGCAACACGCAGCACGCAGCACGTTCAATTCACCAACCGCTCTCGCGCCGCCACGACACGGGCGATGGCGGCTTCCACGCTGCGGCCACAGGCGTTGAGGTGCCCCATCTTGCGGCCTGCGCGCGCCTGCGCCTTGCCGTAGAGGTGGAGCTTCACGTGTGGGTCGGACAGGGCGGCAGCCCAGTTGGGTTCGCCTTTGGCCCAGACGTGGCCGAGCAGGTTCGCCATCGCGGCAGGCTGGCGCAACGCGGTGGAGCCGAGCGGCAGGCAGCAGACGGCGCGGACCTGCTGCTCGAACTGGCTCGTGACGCACGCGTCCATCGTGAGGTGGCCGCTGTTGTGCGTGCGCGGGGCGAGTTCGTTGACGACGAGTTGGCCGCGTTTGGTGACGAAGAGTTCCACGGTGAGCAGGCCGATGACGCCGAGTTTTTCCAAGATGCCCGCCGCGAGGTCCACAGCTTCCTTCGCGAGCCTTGGGTCGATCGCTGCGGGGGAGAAGGTCACGTCGAGGATGTGGTTCGCGTGCCGGTTCTCGAAGAGAGGAAACGCGGCGAACTTCCCGTCCGCCGTGCGCGCGGCGACGACGGAGATTTCCTTCTCGAAGTCCACGAAGGCCTCGTAGATGCCGGTTGCGCCTTTCAGGTTGGCGAAGACTTCGGCGGGGTCGGACTGCGCGTAAACCATTTGCTGGCCCTTGCCGTCGTAGCCGAAGCTCGCGGTCTTGAGCACGGCGGGCAGCCCGAGGTCGCGCGCGGCGGCGTGGAGCTCGGCGTAGGTGTTCACCGCGCGAAACGGCGTGGTGGGAAAGCCGTGGTCGCGGAGGAATGTCTTCTCGCGCAGCCGCTCCTGCGTGATGTGGAGCACGCTGCCGGACGGGCGGACGATGGTGTGGCGCGCGGCGACCTCGGACGCGAGCGATGGGACGTTCTCGAACTCAAACGTCAGCACGCTCACGCGCTGCGCGAAGTCGGCGAGGCGCTCCTCATCGAGGTAATCTCCGACTGCCTCGACATCCGCGACTTGGCCGGCGGGCGTGTCCGCGTCCGGCGAATAGACCGCGACGTGGTAGCCAAGCTGCCGTGCGGCGATGGCCAGCATCCGCCCAAGCTGGCCGCTGCCGAGGATGCCGAGGGTCGAGCCGGGGAGGATGGGGAAGTTCACGGGCGTTCAGCGTTCATGCAGCCGAGCGGCGATTGCCGCCGGGTCATGGTGGAGATGCAGGACGGCGTAGATGACGATTTCACCCGGTTCCACACGATAAAACCAACCGTAAGGAAAACTGGGCAGACGAAACTTCCGATAGTCGCCCAGCCAGCGCCGACAAAGTTCCGGGAAAAGTTGCACCCGGCGCAGTCCGCTCTCGACTTCATTCAGGAGTTTTCTGGCGGCCTGCGGGTTCACTTCTAGGTAACTGATGACGGCTTGGTGAAACTCGGCCGAGGCGCGGGACTGATAGCGGAGTTTCACCGCAGGAGAACTCGGGCCTGACGCATGACCTCGTCCGCATCAACAAGCGTGGCACGCCCGGCGAGGTATTCGGCGCGCCGGGAATCCAACAACTCGAGGACCGCTGCTTCCTGCTCCGGCGACATGACGGGATCTAAACTTTCAGAGAGTTGGGAAACCATCCACTCGCGGTCGGTCTCGGGGAGTTCCAGCGCTTGTTGCAGCAATTCAGTAGCGGCAGTGCTCATGGGTGGAAGGTAGGCGCGGTGGCGGTTTGGCTCAAGCGGACTTCACCGGTGGCAGCGTGTGGTTCACCCGCACTTTTGCCGTCTGCTCCACGCGGAACTGCTCGTAAGCCTTGCGGAACTTCGCGTGCTTGTTGCCGAGCATCGCGGTGGCGAGGAGCGCGGCGTTGATGGCGACGGGCTTGCCGATGGCGAGCGCGCCCACGGGAATTCCGCCGGGCATCTGCACGATGGAGAGGAGTGAGTCGAGGCCGTTGAGCGACTTGGATTGCACCGGGACGCCGAGCACGGGGAGCGAGGTCTTCGCCGCCGTCATGCCGGGCAAGTGCGCCGCGCCGCCCGCACCGGCGATGATGACTTCGAGGCCGCGCGCCGCCGCCGACTCCGCATACTCGAACATCCGGTCCGGCGTGCGATGCGCGGAGACGACCTCGGCCTCGTAAGGCACGCCGAGCACGTCGAGCTGCGCGGCGGCGTGCTGCATCGTCTCCCAGTCGGACTGGCTGCCCATGATGATGCCGACGAGAGGTTGGGGTGGTTTGCGCTGGCGGGCCATAGCGCGGGCATTGAAGCGGAGCGGAGAGGATTTGGCAACCGTGCCCGGTGGCGTTGGACTTTCGCAAGCTCGCCGCCATGGGGACATTCTCATGGAGTTCTGGCTTTGGGGTTCGGGGGGTTGCGGGCGGGGACGCTTCCGGCTACAGCTTCCCATCATGTCCATGCCGCACATTCTCGCCGTCGTCGGAAGCCTGCATCAAAAGTCCGTTACGCGCGTCGCGCTCCTGCATGCGGCGGAGGCGCTGCGCGCGAGTGGCTGCACTGTGGACGTGCTCGATTTCGAGCAGACGCCGCTGCCGGCCTTCAACCCAGACACGGCGTGGTCGCAGCCGGGTTTTGCGGAGCTGAAGGCCCGCGTGGAGCGTGCGGATGTCCTGCTGCTCGGGACGCCGGACTATCACGGCAGCGTGAGCAGCACGTTAAAGAATTTCCTCGACCACTTCTGGAAGGAGTTCGCCGGAAAGCTGTTTGCCACGCTCGTCGCGTCGCACGAGAAGGGGCTGACGGTGCATGACCAGCTCCGCACCATCGCGCGGCAGTGCTACGCGTGGTCGCTGCCCTATGGCGTCTCGTTCGTGGACAAGGAGGACGTGCGGGATGGAGCGGTGGCAAGCGATGCATTGCGGGCGCGGCTCGAAATGCTCACGCGTGACGTGCGGGTGTATGGCGCGCTACTGGCGGCGCAGCGAGCGAGCGATTTGGCGGGGACGGAGCCGGGGTTCATGGCGCGGCTGAGGAAATAGAAATCCGGCAGCGCCCGTGCCCGGACTGGATTGCAACGCCGCACGTTGCTAGCGTCCACCGACATGCCTGCCGCACCTGCTCAACCCGCCGCCGCACCCGCCGCGCAGGCGCGCAGGTGGCCGGTGATCGCGGGTCTCTTCCTCGCCTTCGTCCTCCTGAAACTGGGCAACCCGGTCATTCTCGACCACATCGCGCCCCCGCCAGGCAACCCACAGGAACTGTTTTTTGATAACTGGCCTGCGGTCTGGGGCATTGGCGTGCTGGCGTTGGTGGCGGTGCTTGGTTTCGCGAACTGGCGGCGACTTCCTCATGTCCCGCTTTGGGCGCTGGTGTTCCCCGCGATCTGGCTGGGCTGGCAGTTCGTGGCGGCGACGACGACGGTGGACACCGCGTTGACCAAGGCGGTCCTGCCGCACTTCGTTGCGACAGCGGTGTGCTTCGCGCTGGGCTTGAGCGCGGGAGCTGCGCCGGGCGCG
The DNA here is from genome assembly GCA_005791875.1 of Verrucomicrobiales bacterium. GTDB lineage: Bacteria > Verrucomicrobiota > Verrucomicrobiia > Limisphaerales > SXTU01 > SXTU01. The sequence goes on along the minus strand of SXTU01000280.1, from coordinate 40,765 downwards.
CGACGGGTCTGGCTGGGTGTGCTGGCAGGACTGTTGGTGATGCTGGGCTCCGGCTTTCGCCAGCAATACGGCGGCCTGGCGGCGAACCGGGAGTTTTTCAGCGAGAACGAAAAGACCGGCTGGAAGGATGTTGCGCCAGAACACCTGCGCGAGCTTGAGGCCACCCGGCTCCTCGTGCGCAAACCCGACGGCAGCCTCACCACCAATCCCGACCTGCTCATGAAGCTGGCGAAGGACCGCATCTTCGGCACGTTCGGCTATGCCAACGCGCTCGCGGGGGTCGTGCTCCTTCTGCTGCCCGGCGCGTTGATGACCGTCTGGTGCGTGACGACGCGGCTCCAGAACGTCACGCGTGGCGTGCTCATCGGGCTGGTGGCATACATGGCTCTGGCGTGCCTGTATTGGTCTGGGTCGAAGGCCGGCTGGCTCATCGCGCTCGCATTGGGAGGCGTGGCGTTGCTGAACCTGCCCTTGCCGCGCGCGCTCAAGATCGGGCTGGTCGCGCTGGTGGGTGCGGGGGGACTTGCGGGCTTCGCGTGGAAATACCAGAGCTACTTCGCCGGAGGCGCACGCAGCGCGAACGCGCGGTTCGACTACTGGAAGGTCGCTTTGGACACGACACTGAACCGCCCGGTCCTTGGCAGCGGGCCGGGAACTTTCTACGCCGTCTATCGCCAGGCCAAGCCGCCGGAGGCCGAGATGGCGCGGCTCGCGCACAACGACTACCTCCAGCAGGCCTCCGACTCCGGCGTGGTCGGGTTGCTCGCGTTCGGCGGCTTCATCTGGGCGTCGCTCCTCAAGCTGCACCGGCAAACGCGCGGCGACTGGCTGCTGTTCGCCGTCTGGCTTGGCCTGCTGGGCTGGGCGTTGCAGGGCTTCGTGGAGTTCGCGCTCTACATCCCGGCTCTGGCGTGGCTGGCGTTCTTCCTCCTCGGCTGGCTGTGGGCGGTGGAGAAGCCAGCGTTGCAGTCCACGACAAATTGAAGCCCCGGGGCTGGCACGCCCCTACTTCTTCATCTTGTCAATCTTCACCCGGCAGTCCGGGCAGCAGACGTGGAAGCCGGTCTCCCCGGTGTTCGTGGAGAAGGGCAGTTGAATCTTGTGCCACTGGTCCTGCATGTCACGGACGTTTCCGCACACGCTGCACACGGTGATGAAATTCTTCAGCTGCGCAAGCCCCTGCGCGGCTGCCTCGGCCTCGGAGAGGCGCTGGATGAGGTAGGACTGCAGCTCCACCGCGCGCACGCCGACTTTGATGCGGGTCTGGAGCACTTCCTTGTCGAAGGGCTTGCTGATGAAGTCATCGGCTCCGGACTCCAGCGCGTCGAGCATGCTTTCCTTCCCACCGCGCGCGGTCACGAGCATGATGTAGAAGGGGGTGATGTTCGCATCGCGGATGCGGCGGGTCAGCTCCATGCCGTTGATCTCCGGCATGAACCAGTCGAAGAGTCCGATGCGCAGCGAGGTGTCGTGCTGGAGAACTTCCCATGCTTCCGCGCCGTTGGTCGTGGGGACAACTCCATAACCCCATCTCGACAGGAGGTTCATCAAAATCTGCCGGATGATCGGGTCATCGTCTGCGATCAGAATCTTCATGAAGTGGCTGTGGAACTGGGGCAGTCGGCCGACCGTCAGGGCAGTGTCTAGCCAGAAAGGGCCGGGGGACAATGAAATTATCCTTGCGCCCACGCGCGCGCGGCCCTGTTCAGGTCACGGCGTGCTGGTCTTCGGAATCTCCAGGAAGTCGGTGGAGGTGTTCTTGTCCGGCGCGGGAGTGGCTGGGGCGGCGGGAGCGCTCAACGGGTTGTCCGGGACCGGGATCGCGCCCTTGGGATACTTCTTCATCAGCTTGCGCATCGCCTCGATCTCCTCCTCCTCAAGTTTCTTATTCTGCTTCGTCTCCTCCATCCGGACGGTCTGCTCGACACCGCGCAGGCTGGCGGAGCGCTCGCGCTCGGCGCGCGCGTGGAGGGAGGCGGACTGCGGCGTGGGCAGCACGGTGGGGCGGATCAAGACCATCAGCTCCTTCCGCGTGGGGCTTTCACTCGTGGACCGGAACAGCGCGCCGATGCCGGGAATGTCCTTGAGCACCGGCACGCCGGAGACGCTCTTGGTGCGGGCAGTGCGGATGAGGCCGCCGAGGATGATCGTCTCGCCGTCCTTCACCGCGACCTTGGCCTGCGCGGTGTGGCGCACGGTCTTGGGCACCTTCAGGTTGGCGTCGATCTGCACCGTGCCGTTCTCGCCTTCAATGGTCTGGTTGATGTCGAGCACCACAAGGCCGTCGGACGTGATGAGCGGCAGCACCGACATGTTGATGCCGATCTGCAACTGCTGGATCTGCTGCTGCGTGCCGAAGCCCGCGCCGGAGATGCTGCCCGTTACGTAGGGCGTGGTGCCGCCGGAGAAGATCGTCGCCGCCTCCGCGTGCGAGGTCTGGATGCGCGGACGGGAGAGCACCTCGGTCTTGGAATCGGCCTCGAGCATCTGAACCGCCGCCGCCCAGTTGGCACCGATCTGCGCGAGGTAGGCAAACCCGCCCGTGGCCGCGCCCACGCCCAGCACGGTGGTGTTGGTGGAGAAGTTGATCACGGAGTTGATGCCGCCCCTCCCGGCGAACGTTGCCCCCGTAGCGCCAGTTTTCTGGCCCACGCCGAAGCTGGCATCCAGCGAGTGCGTGATGTCGGTCTCGAAGATGAGCGCCTCGATGAGCACCTGCTGCTGCGGCACGTCGATTTCCTTGAGCAGCCGGGTGAGCATCACCAGCTCCGCCTTGTTCGCCAGCACCAGCAGCGAGTTGCTCCGGTCGTAGGGGATGATCTTGGCCTCGCCCAGCAATGGCGCGGCACCGCCGCGACCGCCGGTGATGTTGGTGACGATCTGGTTCAGGCGATTTTGGAATTGCGACTGTTGCGTGCCGGGCTGGGCCGCGCCGGGGATGGCAGGATTTACTCCGGGCTGCGTGCCGAAGGGCTGCGCACCGCCCAAGCCAGTCGCGCCGCCGATGCCTGTGTTGCCGAACGGCGAGGTGGTGCCTGTCCGCCGAGTCGTGGAGCTGCCCGTGCGGCTCGCAGTGGTGCCACCGCCGGAGGGCCCGGCCGTGGTGAAGCTGCCGAGCACCTGCGCCACGTCCGCCGCCAGCGCGTAGTTGATCGGGATGACTTTGAACTCCTCGTCCGAGGGGATGACCTTATCAATCTTCTCCAGGACCTCGAGCATGCGTTTGATGTTGATCGCGTTGTCGCGCAGGATCAGCACGCCCGTCGCGTCAATCGGCAGGATGCCGCCCTGCAGTTTGGCGAAGGGCTGGATGGCGGGGACGACTTCACTGGGCTTGGCGTTCTTCACCTCCACGATCTTCGTGATGTATTGGCCAGCCTCGGGCAGCTCCGCAGAATTGTTGGTGTTGAAAGCCGCGCCTTCCAGGTTGGCCGCAGCCGTCGGCACCACGGTCAAAAACTTTTCGCCCGTTGGAATCACCGCGATGCCGTTGAGCGAAAGCAGGCTGTCGAGCGCCTGCAACGTCTCCTTCACCGTCAGCTCGGTCTGCGCCTTGAAGGTGATCGCGACCTGCGGAAGGTTCGCGGGCCGCAGGATGGTCCGGCCAGCCAGCTCCGCGTAGTTGTCGAGCACCTGATCCAGGGGCGCGAGTTGAAGCCGCGTCAACTCGGGGGACAAGCTCTGGTCCAGCGAGAACTTGGGCGCGTCGTCCTTCGCCGCAGCAGCACGGGCGGCGAGCGTGCCCATCGCGTTCGTGCCTGTCGCGGCAGCGGCGGGAGCAGCGGGAGCAATCAAGTTCGCAGTGGGTCCGCCCAGAGGCGGGGGCTGGCGGAAAGGCTCGGGTGCCGTGGCGTTGGGCACGACCCGTGGCGCGCCGGGGGCGTTGGTGGTGACGGTGCTGAAATTGGCCGGGGCCTTGGGATTCAACGGCCGAACTTCGACATTGATCGCCTTGGACTTCCCGGGCGTGCCCGGCGGCGCGGGGGCAGGTGGCGGGATTGCCGGCGGTGCTTGCGCGAGCAGCGTCGTCGCGAGGGCGGTGAGGAGGAGGCCCGTCAGTTTGTTTTTCATGGACGTTTGGGAGTTGCGGTGGTCGGTTGCTTGCTTGCCGGCGCGGGCTTCTGGTAGCTCGCCACCATGGTCAGCTCGCCCATCAATTTCATCTGCGTCGGGTCTGGCTTCACGGTCAGGTCGCGGATGCGGATGGTGGAATTGTTCTCGCCCAGCGACACCATGAACTTGAGCAGCTCGGCGTCGCCGGTGTTCTGGAAGCTGATGCGCAGCGTCTGCTCCTCGAAGTAGGCGCTCGGGTTCTGCCCGCCGGAGAGGCCGGGGATGCGGTTCACGACGAGGATGCCGGAGGCCTGGGCCTTCGCGTCCACGGTCCGCATGAGCGCCAGCGCCATCTCGCTGGAGGCGAGCTGTGCGCCACCGGTGCCCTTCAGCTCCGTCTCCTTCTGCTGGAGCTTGGGGAGCTGGTCCACTTCCTTCTGATAATCGTCGAGCATCTTCTGCGCCTTGAGGATGTCGAGCTGCACGCGGTTCCAATCCTTGAACTGCGGCCAGACGAACATCGCGTTGAGCACGACGAAGAGCACGAGCGCCGCGCCCACGACGATGCGCCGCTCCATCGCGCCGAGGTTCAACTTGTCGAAGAGGCTCTTCATTCGAGGTCGGGGCCGCGCAGCTCGCAGTTGAGGTTCCAGTTGAACTGGTTTGCTCCCACGCCACCGCCAGAGGAGCTGGGCGCGCTGACGGACTTGAAGAGCGGGACTCCGTTGAGCGTGGCCGCCTGCAACGCGCCGCTGTAGTCCGTGAGCTTGCTGATCTGCTCCGCGGGCACGATGCCGCGCAGGGAAACTTTCTGGCCGCGCTGGAAGGCGAAGTCCGTGAGCACCATTCCTTCGGGCAGCTTGGCGGAGACGGCTTTGAGGCTCTCGATGGCGGCGTATTTCAGCGCAATCTGCTCCTGCAAGACCTGGATCCGCGCCTTGGTGACGAGCGCGTTCGTGTAGGAGCCGGAAAGCTCGGCAACGCGCTGCTCCACGTCGCGCTTCTGCGTCTCCGCGCGCCAGAGAAAGCCGAGGAAGATCGCCACGCCGAAGAGATACATCACCACGAGCGCGCCCAGCCCGCGCATCCACACGCTGTCCACGAACAGTTGCCGATAGCGCGTGATGAACTCCGCCGGGAGCAGGTTCGCCAGGCTCTCGCCGCGCGCGGCGCGCTGGGCGGAGAGCGTCGCGAGCGCTTCGGGCGCACAGGGCTTGGTCACGTCCACGGAGCCTTCGGACAACTCGCGCAGGACACGCAGCCAGACGTCTTCGTCCTCCGGCGCGGCCACGAGCCGGTAGCGCGGCGGGCTGGTGAGCCAGCCTTCCAGCTCGCCGGCCCACGCAGACTTCGAGAGCACTTCGCCCAGTTCGCGCTGCCAATGCTCGGGCGCGGTGAGCTTCACCATCGTCAGGCTGCGCAGCTCGCCGCCATACCACCACGCGACGAGGCAGGAGTTCGCGTCCGTGCCGGTGCCGGGATAAACCCACGCGCCGTCACCCTCGACTTTGGTTGCGAGCACCTGATGCAGCAGCGGCGCTTCGAGCCGGTCGGCGAGGAAGCCTCGGCCTTCCAGCGTGCCGAGAAATTTTTCCACCTCGTGCCGCGCCGCGATGAGCACGATGACGGTCTGCATCTCGGAGGGAATCGTCGTGTGCGCAGGCACCGGCTCGACGCTCCAGACGATCTGCGCCACGGGCAGCGGGGAAACTTTCTCCAAGGCCAGCTCGACCATCGCGAGCAGCTCGGTGCGGTCGCACTTGGGAAATTGCGCGACGCGCAGGAAGACGCTGCCCGCCGGGAGCCACGCGAGGTTGAGCCGACTGCTGAAGAGCGCGCGCCAGTTCTTGGCGACGTGGTGGGCCGGGAGCGGATCGGCAGGCAGGCCGGAGAACTCCTCGTCCAGCTGCGCCTCGCCATCGCTCGCGATGTCAAAATGCCAGAGCCGCCGCCGGTCAGCAGAGAGGTCCAGGACGTTGCAGGCGTTGGGGGGAGAGGGTTTCACGCGGGGAAGACGGTGGGCTGCGTGTTGCGTGTTGCGTGTTGGCCACAGCAGTTCGAAAGCGCCCCGACGTGCTCACGCCACACGCCACACGCAGCACGTGCCCCCATCGCCAGCCGGAATGTGAATTGGAGTCTCGCGTTCATCGCCTCAAGCCTTCGTGAGAAACATGGTCCCCGTGTCGTCCATCAGCGACTTGAGGTGCTCCTCGGTCTGCGTGACGCGCAGGACTTCCTCGATGGTCGTTATGCCGGACTGCACCTTCTTCCAGCCGTCCATGCGGAGCGTCCTCATGCCGTCCTGCTGCGCGCGCTGGGCGATGGTGGAGGCGGGCGCGCGGTTCATGATGAGCGGCCGCAGGGCTTCGTTGACGAGCAACAGTTCGTGGATGCCTTGCCGGCCTTGGTAGCCGAGCATCCGGCATTCTTCGCAGCCTGCGCCGCGCATGAACTTCGTCGCCGCGACCTCGTCCGGCGGGAAACCGTTCTTCATGAGATAGGCGCGCTCAACATGCTGCTCGATCTTGCACACCGGGCAGATGGTGCGGACGAGGCGTTGCGCCATGATCGCCTCGACTGAGGACGCCACGAGGAACGGCTCGATGCCCATGTCAATCAAGCGCGTGAAGGCGCTGGGCGCGTCGTTCGTGTGCAGCGTGCTGAAGACCAGGTGGCCGGTGAGCGCGGCGCGGATGGCGATCTCCGCCGTCTCCTGGTCGCGGATTTCGCCGACCATCACGACGTTCGGGTCCTGACGCAGGATGTGGCGCAGGCCCATGGCGAACGTCAGGCCGATGTCCGAGCGCACGGCGATCTGGTTGATGCCCTTCAGCTCATATTCCACCGGCTCCTCGATGGTGATGATGCGCTTCTGGACGGAGTTGATGGAGCTGAGGAAGGCGTAGAGCGTCGTGGACTTGCCCGAGCCGGTCGGGCCGGTGACGAGCATGATGCCGTGCGGCTTGTAGATGATGTCGCGGATCGCCGTCTCCTCTGTGGGCGTGAAGCCGAGCTTGTCCAGGCTGAGGAAAATTTTCCCGCGCAGCAGAAGGCGCAGCGAGACGCTCTCGCCATAAACCGTCGGCACGGTGGAGACGCGGATGTCGATTTCTTCGCCCTTGATGCGGACGTTGATGCGGCCGTCCTGCGGCAGGCGCTTCTCGGCGATGTTCATGCCAGACATGACCTTGATGCGCGAGATGATGGCGGCCTGGAAGCGCTTGAGCTGCGGCGGCAGCGGAATCTGGTGCAGGATGCCGTCAATGCGGTTGCGGATGCGCAGCTCGTCCTCCGCCGGCTCGAAGTGAATGTCCGTGGCGCGCGCCTTGAAGGCCTCCCAGACGATCTGGTTGACGAATTTGATGACGCTCGCCTCCTGGTCGCCCTCGGTGATTTCCTTGTCGCTTGCCAGCTCGAGTTCGAGCGGCTCGTTCTCGGACATCTCGTCGAGCGTCTCGGCACCGACGCCGTAATACTTCTTGAGTGCCTTCTCGATCTCGACGCGCGGCGCGAGCGCGAACTGCACGGGACAGTGCGCGTCGAAGGAAACTGCGTTGAGCAGCGCGGTGTCGAAGGGGTTGCTTACCGCGACCTGGAGCACGCCCTCAGTGAAGGCGGTGGGGACGACGAAGTGCTGGAACGCGACCTTGGTGGAGATGCGCCCGCGCGCCTCGACCGGGATGTCGAGGAGCTTGAGGTTGACGAACGGCCAGCCGAGCGCAACAGCGAGCTTCTCCAGAAACACGTCTTCGTTCAGGCCGGACTCGCGCGCCATGAACGCGGTCAGCGGCTCCGCTGAACCGCCCTCCACCGCCGCGCGCCAGAGCTTGGACCAGGCGTCAAACTGCTCGGGCGTCGCCAGGGCGGCGCTGGCGAAGACGTTCTTGATGGAGACAAAGGCCATTCAGCAACAGAGACTTGAACGGCGAGCCTAGGGAAAAGTTGCGGTCGGGGCAAAGGATTTGGCTTGGGGAAACCATGTAGATGAGGGCTGTCCATTGAGCCGTGGAGAACGAACGGCGCAAGCCAATGAAGCTGCGGGGTGCTGTTCGTCTGCCGTGTCGCGCCAGCCCAGACCGTCAGGCGTGCGGAGCGGGAGTGGGCTGCGCGCGGAGGTGTCCGAGGACCTTGGGCGGCGTGGTGGCTTCTGGCGGGGAATTGGTTACTGGTGAAGTGGGCGACATCTTCTGCTTGGTTTTGGCCGGCACGGAGTTGGTGGAGCCACCCTTCTTCTCCTTGCGGTCGGCATCCAGCTTCTTGGGAGCGCGCGTGGCCTTGATCTCGGCGTCAAACTTCGTGCTTTGCTCGGGCGTCAGCTCCCCGCGAATCTTCTCGGTCACGAGCCGGATTTCTTCCTTCATCTTCGCCGCGACAGGGTCCCAGTAGGGCTTCGTGCGCTGGTTGCTGTCGCGCAGGATGTGGCCGATGCGGTCGTGCTGTTCGGGGGTGAGGTCGAGCTGCTTCTGAAGCCGGACGAGAAACTCCCCGCGCTGAATCTGGCTGTAGGTGAGCTGTTGGGGAGACTTGGCTGCCTTGTGCGGGCGCTCAACGAGGGTGGTGAGGAGCGCTCCGGTCACGACGCCCGTGCCGTAGATCAACACCGTGGCGAGGATGAACTTCCACGGGTTCACCGGCTATTCGCCCGCGACGTCATCGCTGGACAGGAGGGTGTTTTCGATCGCCTGCTCGAGGTTCTGGCTTTCGGGCTCGGGATGCATCGTGGCGAGGACCCACACGCCGAGCGCGGCCATCACGGACATGCACGGAGCGACCGCGCGCCAGAGCCAGCGGCCACAGAGCGACCACTCGTCCACATACAACGGCGCGGTGAGCCGCGCCATGATGCGCTTCTCAAACGCATACGGCACCCGGTCGCTCGGCGGCGACAGTTTTGCGGCGGCGATTAACTTTTGCTGGAGCTTTTCCAAGTCCATAACAGTGAAGGTAGACGAAATCATCTTTGGCGCGGTTACAAATACTTCCCCTTCGTCAGCGTCTCCAAAATCTTTTTCATCTGCGCGCGGGTGCGGAAGGCGCGGACCTTCACCAGCGGGACAGACCAGCCGGTGAGCTGGGCTATCTCCTTCACGGAGCGGTCCTCGATTTCCAGCAACGTGATGACCAGCCGCGCCTCCGGCGAGAGTTGCGCCATCACACGCTCGATCAGCGCGCGCGCGGCGTCTGTGTTCTTGCTGTTGTCCTCCGGGCCTGCGGCGAAACGCTCCAGCCAGTCCACCTCGGGATCGGAGAGGTCGGTGAGCGTCGTCTCGCGGTTGCGCTGGTGCGCTCGGAGGAAGTCGTAGCAGGTGCGCACGGCCAGGCGCATGAGCCAGTGCTCGAACGGAGCCTCCGCGCGGAAGCTGTCGAGCTTCTGAAACGCCTTGATGAACACCTCCTGCACGATGTCCTGGATCTCGTCCTCGCGCCGGGCATAGCGCCGCGCTGTGGCGAAAACGCGCGGCTGGTAACGGGCAATCAGCGGCTCGAACTGCGCCACGTCGCCCTTGCGCACGGCGGCGATCAGCTCGGTATCGCTGGGTTCCATCGGGGCGGACACTGGCAAATCAGCTGGTCAAAAGCAAAAGCGCAAAGCCACCGCCGACAGGCGATGGCTTTGGCAGAGACGGGGAACGGACGCTTTGGTTACTGGTCCGCTGGCGGACGGCGCGGCAGCTCGGGCTTGCGGTCGCCGCCTTCGGGGTTGCGGCCACGGTCGCCATCAGGACGAGGGCCACGATCTCCATCAGGACGAGGGCCGCGGTCGCCCTCGCCGGGCTTGCGGATTTGGTCGCCATCACGCGGGCCGCCGGGCTTGCGGAAATCGCCTTCAGCGGGTCGGCGGTCACCTTCAAGCTGGGCATCGGGGCGGCGGAACTGGCCGTCCGGCGCGCCGCGACCGGGCTGGTTGAAATTGTCACCGGCAGTCCGACGGGCTTCGCCGCCCTCGCGCTGGCCGCCCTGGCCGCCCTGCATTGGGCCTTGCATGCCGGGGCGCGGGCCGGAATTAGCGATCATGTTGCGCAACCGCTCGACAGTTTCCTTGGGGAGCTTTTCGCGCGCCTGCGCGAAAGCGCGGGCGCGGGCGATGGTGGACTCGGCCTCGAGCTTGGCGGCCTCCATGATCTTGTCGCGGATCAGACCCTCGTTCGGCTTGTCGGCGATCGTGGCCTCGGTGATCTCGCGGCGCAGGCGCATGGAGCGCTCGCCCACCTCGCGCATGACGCCCTGCTGCGACTCGAAGTAGCCGCGCAAGGCATTGCGCTGGTCGTCGTTCAGGTCACGGAAGAGTTCCTGCGGGTTGAACGGCTGGCCGGGCTGGCCACGCTGGCCCTCGCCGGGGCGGAACTCACCGCGCTGCTCGCCACGCGGAGCGTCATCGCGACGGACGTCTTCGCGGCGGGGTTCGCCACGCGGGGCTTCACTTGGGCGGAAATCGCCGCGCGGCGGGCGCTGGCCTTCGGCGGGGCGTTCGTCACGCGGGGCATTTTCGCGCGGACGATCTTCGCGGGAGCGCTCCTGAGCGGAGGTGGCGCCGGGCAGGGCCGCGAGGGTGACACCGCACAACGCTGCGAACAGCGGGCGGAAGAGGGTGGGCAGTTTCATAGTTTGTTTTGGGTGCGCCTGACGGTCGTGTGGTCGCCCGGCTTTCTGGTTCAACGCGCCAGCCGGCAAATAGTTCGCGGCGGCAGCGGAGATTGAGACGCCACGGCGGGCGCGGTGTTACAAGGAAGTTCGCAGCTCCGGCAAGGTGTGCCCGCGGATCACGCGGATGGGAAGGCTGCGCTCTGGTTCATCCGCGTCATCCGTGGGCAGGACCTCGCTCCCGCCACTTGCCAGCCGCCACGCCGCTCTTACTCTCGCGGGAATGCCGGTCTTTCACGAATGCCAGCGTTGCACCGCCTGCTGCCGGTGGCCGGGGATGGTGCGGCTTTCGGACGCGGAGATCACGCGGCTCGCGCAGTTTCGGGGCCTGAACGAGCACGATTTCATCCAGCAGTTCACGCGATTGCGTCCAGACCGCGCCGGCCTCGCGCTGATGGACAAGCCCAACGGCGAATGCGTCTTCCTCGAAGGGGAGAATTGCGCGGTGCAGCCGGTGAAGCCGCAGCAATGCCGGGACTTTCCGAACATGTGGAATTTCCCCGGCTTCGAGCAGACGTGCCGGGCTGTGCCCAGGCTGGTTTCGGAGGAGGAATACCGGCGGCTGGTGAAGGCGGCGACGGGGCGCGCTTTGTAGCGGCGCTCTGCGCGCGCCGAACGGCGGTCACAGACCGCCGCTACAGATCAATCCTTCGTGATGCCGAGCGTCTGCTCGAACTCCGCCGAGAAGGCGCGCATCTGCGCGATGATCTTGTCCGGCTGCTGGGAGATGCTCTCGACCATGCGCGGGGTCAGCTCCGGCTTGCGACGGATCAACTCCACCGCCGCCACGATGAGCGAGAGGTTGTTGTTGATGTCGTGCCGCGTGGTGGCGAGCTTTTCGTTAAGCTCGGCGACCTGCTCCGGCGTGAGCGTGACGGGGTTTTGGGGCATTCCCATGCGGAGAGATTTGCTGGATTGGACCTCGCAAGGCAAGCCCGCTTCCGCGCGGCTCAGAGCTTGTGGTCCGAGGGCTTCACGCCCTTCTTGTAGCCCTTGAAGGAATACATCGAGGGCTGGTAGTCGCCGATGTAGTCAACGTTGGCCTTCGCCGGGACTCCGATGCCGAGGCCCCAGAAGACGCTGTTCACGACGAGCCGGCGCGTGCCCTCGCTCTGGAGGTCCGTGGCCGCGCCCATCGTGGTGGTGAAAATCTTGTTCACCTTGCCCGCCTCGTTCCTCACCTCACGCGTCCACGCGACCGGCATCATGGGGCTGTTGACGCCCTGCTCCTGCTTGTCGCTCGCGCGCTTCTTCACGTAGTCAGCGGGCGGGTCGGTGGGCTTCATGCCCTTGAGCACCTGGCCGCGCAGGAGAATCTTCGCGTCGGCGGGCGGGTAAGCCTCGTAAGTGTCGGAGTCGGCGAAAATCTGGCCGGTGCCCTTGAGGATCGGGTGCTGCTCCGCGCCCGGCTCGATGACGCCGAGCATCGCCTCGACCTTGTGCCGGCCCCAGTGAGAAATCCACGTCTCGCCGAGCACCTGTTTGCCGAAGCCGCCCTTGTTGCCGAAGTTCCACTTCTCGTAAGGCCCCTTCAGCCCGTTGAAGGCGTGCGTGCTCGTGCGCAGCGCGATGAGCGGCACGCCCCGGTTCACAGCGGCCTCGAAGCGCTTGTTCGCGTCGTCATCCCAGTGGCGGAAGCGTAGCAGGAACACGATGGCGTCAGCGGAATCGAGCGCGGCGGGGTTCGAGAGGCTGCCGCCGGCGTCGGGGTTGATGAAGCCCTCGGCGTCCACGGAGAAGAGCACGGTGCATTTGAAGCCGAGCCGCTGGCTGAGAATCTTGCCCAGCATCGGCAAGCCCTCCTCGCTGCGATACTCCTCGTCGCCGGCGATGAGCACGATGTGCTTGCCATTGCCGGGGCCTGCCTTCGGCTCGTAGGTGACCCAGGTTTGCTCGGCGGCGCTCGCAGTGGCGATGAACGAGGTGGTGAGCAGCGCTCCGAAGGCGCGACGGGAGAGTTGGGAAGTGAGTTTCATGTTCAAGTGGGGCGTTGGACGCGGGCGGAAGGATAGGACTTCGCGCAATTCCCGCAATGATGTTTGAGCGGACAGCGGTCAGCGAGCAGCGATCAGCGGTTGGCGGTTGGCGGTTGGCGATTTTGTTTGGGATGCAACTCTTTGCGCGCTTCGCCCGGTCGGCATTCCGGTTGCATCCCTGAGCGGCCCGGGAGCATGCTTCGCCGAACACAAATCCGATCTACCCATGAGCGAAGGAGACGAGAGCCATACACTCTTCATGCTGCGCGGCGGCGGCGTGATGCCTATGGAGAAGGCCGTGGAAGGCGCGCAGGCAGCCGTCCAAGGCCCCGCCAAGACCGCGTCCGTGCTGGTGGTGGACGACAGCCGCACGTTGCGCCGGCTGCTCATCCGTGCGCTGAACGAGCTGGGCATCACCAACATCACCGAGTCGGCGGATGGGCGCGCGGCGCTGGAGCTTCTCCATACCAAGGAATTCGATCTCGTGCTTCTCGACATGGAGATGCCGGAGCTGGACGGCATGCAGGTGCTCTACGCGATCAAGGCCGACCCCTTCACGCGCTCTGTGCCGGTCATCGTCATCTCCGGCGCGGAGCAGCTCGACAACGCCGTGAAGTGCATCGAGGTGGGCGCAGAGGATTACCTGCCCAAGCCCTTCAACGCCGTGCTGCTCCGCGCGCGGGTGATGTCCTCGCTCGAGAAGAAGCGCCTGCGCGACTTGGATCGCGTGCGGCTGGTCGAGCTGCAATACGAGAAGGAGCTGCTGCAACTCGAGAAGGAGAAGTCCGAGCACCTGCTGCTCAACATCCTGCCCCGCTCCATCGCCGAGCGGCTCAAGGGCGGCGAGCGCACCATTGCCGACAGCCACCCGCAGGTGACGGTGCTCTTCGCGGACCTCGTCGGCTTCTCGCTGCTTTCCCGCAAGACCGGCCCGCAGGAACTCGTGACGATGCTCAACGAGGTTTTCTCGCACTTCGACAAGCTCGCCGAGCGGCACGGCGTCGAGAAGATCAAGACCATCGGCGACAACTACATGCTCGTCGGCGGCCTGCCCCTGGCGCGCGACGACCACGCGTCCGCCGTGGCCGAGATGGCGTTGGACATGCTCGACGACGTGGCCCGCATCAACAAAAAAAACCAGCGGCAGATCAGCATCCGCATCGGCATCAACACCGGGCCGGTGGTGGCGGGCGTCATCGGGCGGAAGAAATTCACCTACGACCTCTGGGGCGACACGGTGAACCTCGCCAGCCGCATGGAGTCCGCAGGACTGCCCAACAGCATCCACGTCTCGCCCAGCACGCACGCCGCGCTCGATGGCAAATACGCGCTGGCCGAGCGCGGGTTGGTGCTGTGCAAGGGCGTCGGCGAAATCACCACCTGGTTCCTCACCGGCCGGAAGTGATCCCAGCCAGGGGCGCAAAGATGCTGGCTTGACCCGCTGCGCCGGGGCGGACGTAATCGCCCCGAATCCGTGACCGGCCAGACCGGTCTGAACCCACATCATGAAACTGCATCGCTCCCTCCTCGCCCTTGTCACAGCCACCGTGTTTGCTGCGCTCTCCGCGTCCGCCGCGCCCATCCCCGACAGCGCCCGCATCAACGGCTTCGCCATCGGCTGCCAGGCCTACAGCTTCAACCGCTTCACCGTCTTTGAGGCCATCGAGAAGACCGCCGAGGCTGGCGGCAAGATCATCGAGTTCTATCCGGGACAAGCCCTCACCAAGGAGGAGCGCACCATCAAGTGGAACCACGACGCCTCCGACGAGGTCATCGCCCGCGTGAAGGAGAAGCTCGCCAAGCACGGCGTCCGCGCCGTGAACTACGGCGTCGTCAGCATCCCGAAGGACGAGGCCGCCGCGCGCAAGGTCTTCGAGTTCGCCAAGAAGATGGGTTTCTACGGCGTCACCACTGAGTCCGTGGACAACCTCGACCTGATCGAGAAGCTCGTGAAAGAGTTCGACATTCGAGTCGGCATTCACCAGCACGCCAAGCGCTTCAAGAAGGAGCGCGACGCGCAGGGAAACCAAGTCGAAGACCCGAGCTACAAGGTGTGGAGCCCCGAATATGTGCGCGACCAGGTGGCCAAGCGCGACGCCCGCATCGGCGCGTGCGCGGACCTCGGCCACTGGCAGACCTCGGGGCTGAAGGCGATTGACTGCCTGAAGATTCTTGAGGGTCGCATCATCAGCCTGCACGCGAAGGAACGCGCCGCGCTGGGCACCGGCCAGCACGACACCATCTTCGGCACTGGCGTCACGGACATGGCCGGCGTGCTCGCCGAGCTGAAGCGCCAGAAGTTCACCGGCAACATCTCCATCGAATACGAGTTCAACTGGGACAACTCCGTGCCGGACATCAAGCAGTGCATTGACTTCGTGCGCGCTTGGAAGGGCAAGTAGGTCCGGAGCGGGGAGTTGAAGCGTTGAGCAGTTGAGGAGGACCGCCCCTTCAACGGCCCGCGAACGCGCCGGGTGTTCGGCGCCTTTCGTTCACCTCATCACCCAGGCAGGCGTGGAGGGCCGCGCTCCGTCAGGAGAGTCTTCCCAACCTCAGGACTGCTCTGGGTCGTCCCCAAGCTCGTGGCGGGGGAGCCACGTCAGTTCCTGCACCGTGGGCCGCGCGGTTTCGGCTTGGGGCAGCGGGGAGGTGACGAACTGAACCGGCATCTGCTGCGCGCGCGACCGCCGTTGCCAGGCCACTTCGAGGGTGGTCTGGCCGGTCGGCTGTGCTTCTGGATACGCGCGGGCCATGTGAGTCGCATTGCTTGACGGAAACGCACCGCCTCCGTCTTCAAAAAGAGCGACGTTGCCGGCAGTTTTTCGTCGTGGCCGACGCGAGTGAAGCCCTGTCGCGTCAGCGAACCGCTCGGCAACGTCGCCCGGGACTACCGTTGGTTTGGTCGGGCAAAGCGTCCGCGGGCCTGCCCCGGCTGCTCGCGGGCGACGAGCGAGTTCCACTTAGCAATGGCCTTGCCAGCGGGAGGCGACGCGGTTTTTGCCAATGCCAGCAGGCCTTTCGCGAGGGATTTGACCGAAGGCGGCGGTTGAGATGGCCGACCGTCCCCGCGCCCAAGCGCGGCCTTCGCGCATCACGCACGAAAAGCACGCAATCCTTCCTGCTCGTAATCCTGATCCTAATCCTGCTCTTCGGAGCCTAGGGGAGGAGCAGGATTAGGATCAGGATTACGAGCACGAGGGAAAGGCGAAGTTCCCCGTTTCCTCCAAACCCCGCGCGCACTACCGTTCGCCCCGTGTCGGCTCCCGGCTACAGTCTCGTCACCCTCGCCAATGGCGTCCGCAGCGTCCGCTCCCACGCGGAGGCGGAGACGTTCCATCCCGTCATCGGCCCGGAGGCGGAGGCGGAGGCGCTCTACGTGCGGCAACTCCGGCTGCGCGAGCGGCTGGCCGCGCACACGGGTGAGTTCGTCATCTGGGACGTGGGCCTGGGGGCGGCGGCCAATGCGCTGACTGTCCTGCGCGCCACGCGCGACCTGCCGTGCCGCGTGCGGCTGATCAGTTTCGATCACACCTTGGAACCGCTACGGTTCGCGCTTCAGCACGGGGAGGAACTCGGTTACTTCGGCGGGTATGAGCAACTCGTTGCCGAGCTGCTTGCCGAGCGCAAGACCGAGCAAACCATCGGCCCACAACGCGTCTCGTGGAACGTGCACGTCGGCGACTTCCCGACTTGGCTTGGTTTGGCTGATTTCAAGAGCGCCAGTTCCGGCCCAACGCTGACTGCGTCTCCACCTCTCCCAGCGGGAGAGGGCCGGGGTGAGGGAGAAAGTGTTGGCAACTCCACCGCGCCTGTCCCTGCCCCGCACGCCATCCTCTTCGACGCCTTCTCCCCCGCCAAGAACCCCGAGATGTGGACGCTCCCGATCTTCACCAGCCTCTTCCGCCGCCTCGACCCCGCGCGCCCTTGCGCCATGCCCACCTACTCGCGCGCGACGCTGCTGCGCGTGACCTGGCTGCTCGCAGGCTTCCTCGTCGGCGTCGGCCACGCGACAGGCGAGAAGGATGAAACCACGCTCGCCGCAAACACCCTTGCGCTGCTCGACGAGCCGCTCGACCGCAAGTGGCTCGAACGCGCCCGCCGCTCCACCAGTGCCGAGCCGCTCCACGAGCCGAAGTATCGCCAAGCCCCGCTCACCGCCGAGACGTGGGAGCGGTTGCAGGCGCACCCGCAATTCCAGTGAGCACGCACGAGCCGCTCATCCGTAAGGGGGACACTCCTGTCCCCCAGCCCATCGCCACGACCGCGCCGCGTCACAGCGGACAAGAGTGTCCGCCCCACGACCGCCCCGCGCTCCCCTTGCCGCCGCACTCCACATGGCTCGCCCTCGCCCCGATGCAGGACGTGACAGACCGCGCGTTTATGACGCTCATGTCGCGCTATGGCGGCCCGGACGTTTACTGGACCGAGTATCTTCGCGTCCACACCGTCTCGACGCCGGAGAAGTGGATTGTTCAGTCCATCAAGGAAAACACCACCGACCGGCCCATCATCGCGCAGATGATCGGTAACGACATTCCAGCGCTCATCCGCACGGCGAAGTTCCTCCAGACGCTGCCGGTTGCCGCGATTGACCTGAACCTCGGCTGTCCCGCACCCATTGTGTATCGCAAGTGCGCCGGCGGCGGCCTGCTGCGCGAGCCAAAGCGAGTGGACGCCATCCTCGGCGCGCTGCGCGAGGCGGTGACGATTCCCTTCACGGTCAAGACGCGGCTCGGCTTCGACTCGCCGGCGGTCTTCGACGAGTTGCTGCCCATCTTCGCGCGGCACTCGCTGGACCTGCTCACCGTCCACGCGCGCACGGTGCTGGAGATGTATCGCAGCGAGGTTCACTACGACTTCATCGCGCGCGCGGTCGCGGCGATGCGGTGTCCCGTGATGGCGAACGGAAACGTGTATTCCGCTGCGAAGGCCGCCGAGGTGCTGCGCCTCACCGGCGCACGCGGCCTGATGATCGGTCGCGGCGCGATTCGCAACCCGTGGCTCTTCACTCAAATTCGCCAGCACCAGCGCGGCGAGCCGCTCTTCGTCCCGCGCGGGCGCGACGTGCTCGGCTACATCCGCGCGCTCTACGAGGCGGTCACCACGCCCGGCATCCGCGAGTCGTCGCAGGTGCAGAAGATGAAGAAGTATCTGAACTACCTCGGCCTCGCCGTGGACGCAGAAGGCCAGTTCCTTCACCAAATCCGCCGCGTCAGCACGCGCGAGGATTTCTTCCGCATCTGCGGGGAATTCCTCGACCACGACCGCCCGATGTCGCTGGAGCCGTATCAACTCGCGCTCAAGGAAACGGACTTGCTGGCGGGCGAGCACCTTTAGCCGCCCGAGTTTTGGCAGGGGAATGGAGGCAAAGGAATATGCTCATCGGAATTCATTCCCCTGCTCCCATTCCCATGCCAGTGCTTCGTGAACACCGGCTTCGGCATTGGCAAACGTCCGCGCCCTGCCTAGCTTTTGGCCATGTCTTTGAACCGCCGCCGTTTCTTTACTGGGTCGGGTCTGCTCGCCGCCACTTCGCTGGCCGCGCCCGCCGTCATCCGGGCCGCCGAGCCTGGCAACGCCAAGCCCGGCCAGAAGCCCAGCCACATCATTCACCTCGTCGCCGACGGCATGGCGATGGCCACGCTCTCGATGGCCGACCACCTCTCGCGCGCCGTGCGCGGGCGGGGCCTCTCGTGGATAAACCTCTACAACCAGCCCGGCACCGTCGGCTCGTTCATGGATGTGCGTTCGCTGAACTCCGTTGTGACCGACTCCTCTGCGTCATCGTGCGCCTGGGGCAGCGGCTCGCGCATCGTCAACGGCACGGTGAACATCCTTCCCGACGGCACGATCCTGACGCCGCTCTACACTCTCTTCGGCCAGCAGGGCTGGAAGCGCGCGCTCGTCACGACCACCGAGATCACGCACGCCACGCCCGCTGGCTTCGCGGCCAGCGGCCTCAAGCGCGAGGCTGCGGAGAGCATCGCCGTGCAATACATGGAGCGCGGCATCGAGGTCCTTCTCGGGGGCGGGCAGAAGTATTTCGACCCCGCCAAGCGCAAGGACAAGCGCGACCTCGTGCCGGACTACAAGACGGCCGGCTATCAGGTCTTCAAGACCGCCAAGGACTTCGCCGCTGCGAAGAACGATGGCAAGTGGCTCGGCATTTTCTCCAACAGCCACCTGCCCTTCACCGTGGACTGGCGCAATGACGCGAAGCTCAAGGAGTCCGTCCCGCACCTCGCCGACCTGACGCGCAAGGCGCTCGCGAAGCTGGAGAACGAAAACCATTTCATCATGCAGGTCGAGGGCGGGCGCGTTGACCACGGCGCGCACATGTGCGACGCGGTCGCCGCGCTCTACGACCAGATCGCCTTCGACGAGGCGATTGACGCGTGCCTCGACTTCCGGAAGCGCCACCCGGACACGCTCATTGTCATCACCACCGACCACACGACGGGCAACCCTGGCCTCAACGGCCTCGGCACCAACTACGGCTTCAGCTCCGCGATCTTCACCAACGTCCAGCGCGTGAAGAAGTCGTTCAGTGAAATCCTCAAGCAGCTCAACGTCCCCGGCCCCGACACGGCCCCGCTCGCGAAGGGCGCGGTGGCGCCGCCGGTCCAGCAAGACTTGAAGATCATCGCCGACGTGCTGGGCGAGGCGACCGACTATCAGGTCTCGCCGGAAAAGGCCGCTGTGCTCGCGCCGTATCTGGCGCGCAAGGGCAAGGCGCAGTTCACCCTGATGAACAGCGCCGTCGCGCAACTCGGCCAGCTTATGGGCAACCACCTCGGCATCGGCTGGACGGGCACGGCGCACTGCTCGGACTTCGTGCCGCTGGTCGCGAGCGGACCGGGCGCAGAGCGCTTCCGCGGTTTTATCCAGAACACCGATGTGTTCCGTCACTACACGCAACTCGCCGGCATTGACTTCAAGAACCCGTCCGTGCCCATCCGGGAGAACCTCAAGGTCGGTCCCGATCTGGACAAGGAGCTGCAAAAGGAGCGGGAGAAGGAGGCGAAGGAGAAGTCTGCGGCGCTGTGGGAGCGGCAGCATTGGGTGGCAGCATAAAGGCAGCAAGAATGCGACACGCGCTCATCGCTCTTGGCATGGCCGGACTACTCGTTGCATGTGGTGGCGAGTATCGGGATGACCCGCAGAACTTTCTCCGGGCGCTGAACGTCTCCAAACCCGCAGACGTGGAGCACGTTCACAGCCATTACTGGCAGTCTGCGCACTTTACCGACGAGCACTGCTACTATCTGGAATTGATGCCAAAGCAGGGTTCGAATCTGCTCCAGACTTTGGTCGAGAGCGGCCAGCGGAACTATCAGTCTGATGCACCATTGGCCACCAACAGCGTCTCCGACATTCCGCCAAAGCTAGTTCTTGAACGTCCCGTCTGGTTCGCGCCAAAGCCGCTCGCCGAATACGACACGCTCGTCTCGACCAACGACTTCGTTCGGTTTGGCATTCTCCGTGACCGGAAGGACGGACGCATCTTCGTCTATGGACAGCGCCTGTAAATCTGGGGCATTTTCCGCGCCCGACCGCCGTTGACCATGCAGGCCTTCTTCGACTTCGAGTTCTGGTTCGACCACCCGCTGACGTGGTTCTACCCGGTATTCATGGTGTGGATGCTCGTGGACGCGGCGCGGCGGGGCGAGTGGGTGTGGTTTGCGTTCATGATCGTGTTTCCCGTCAACCCGATCCTCTATTTCTTCCTGGTCTATCGCTCCTCCGCTTCATTCGGCTCCACCGGTTTCGAGCTGCCCGGTCAGCACAAGCGCGAGCGTATCGCGGAGCTGGAGAAGCAAATCCACCTGCTCGACAAGGCGCACCATCACTTCGAGCTGGCTGACATCCAGTTCCAGCGCGGCAAGTTCAAGCTGGCCGAGGAATCCTACCTGCGCGCCCTCGAACGCGAGCCTGACGACATTGATGCCCGCGCCCACTACGGCCAATGCCTGCTACGGCTGAATCGTGCGGCCGAGGCGCGGCCTTGGCTCGAAGCCGTCTGCTTCGAGAATCCCAAGCACGACTATGGCTATTCGCTCATGGCCCTGGCCGAGGCCCGCACCGCGCGCGGCGACACGGACGGCGCGATCGCCATCTGGGAACAGGTCGTGGGCCAGCACTCCTACGCGCGCGCCCGGACGCAATTCGCGGAACTGCTCGCCGCCAAGGGCCAGGCCCCGCGCGCCCGTCAACTCGCAGAGGAAGTCATCGCCGAGGACAAGCACACGCCGGAATACCAGCGCCGGCAGGAGAAGCCGTGGGTCTCGCGCGCGAAGAAGCTCCTCGCTCGGGTGGAGAAAGCGTGAGGGTTGATCGCTCCGAGTCTGAGCCAACGATTCAGCCTGCCTCAAAAGTCAGCGCTCCGAAGGAGCATCACAAACCAGCCCGGGGCAACGCCCTGGGAGGGTCAGCCCCAAGCGGCAAGCCCTGAAGGGGCGATACAAGGTGTTCCGCCCTTTCAGTGCGGCAATCTTTCGCCGGCCACCACCCAGGGTGTTGCCCTGGGCTGGTATGTTGCAGGCTTTCAGCCTGAGGACGGTGAAACTCAGCCTGAACTGTCTTGCACTCCCGCTTGAGTTGCCGACTCTTCTGGCGTGCATCGCTTCCACGTCCCGCCCGGCACCGCGAATGGCGCGGAGGTCACGCTCTCGCCAGAGGAATCTCATCACGCTTTCCGCGTCTTGCGGCTCGCGCCCGGTGATGCCGTGACGTTGCTCGACGGGGCGGGCGTCGAGGCACGCGGTTCCGTCATCGTCGCCGACAAGCGCGCGGTGCGCGTCGGCGTGCGCGAGCGCATCGTCCACCCGCCATTGACCTGCGCGGTGACGCTCCTCCAAGCGCTGCCCAAGGGCCGGCTCATGGATAGCATCGTCGAGAAGGCCACTGAGTTGGGCGCGTCGCGCATTGTCCCGCTGCTCACCGAGCACACCGTCTCTCGCCCCGACGAGGACCACGCCGCAAGCAAGCTGGAGAAGTGGCGCACCACCGCACTCGAAGCCGTGAAGCAATGCGGCAACCCATGGCTCCCGCGCGTGGAAACGCCCATGACCTTCGCGGACGTCCTCCGCCGCAACGAGCGCTTCGACCTCGCCCTCGTTGCCTCGCTGCATCCTGGCACGCGTCCGATGCGCGCGGTCTTCGCGGGGTTTCAGGCGCGGGAAGGCCGTCGGCCCGCGAGTGTCGCCGTGTGGGTCGGGCCGGAAGGAGATTTCACGCCGGAGGAAATCGCGGCGCTCGTGGAAAGTGGCGTGCAGCCCGTCACGCTCGGAAGACTCGTCCTCCGCTGCGACACGGCGGCTGTGACCACGCTGGCGCTGGCGTTGCACGAGGCGGCTGGCTGACGGAGCGCAGTTCTGTAGCGACGGTCTGTGACCGTCGAGTTTGGCCAAGTCCTGGCGCTCCGGTCGGCGCTCACAGAGCACTGCTACAGTTAGGAGTTACTCCTGAATCCGCGAGATGCGGCCGCCGAGGTGCTTGAGCTTGGCGTCAATCTTCTCGTAGCCGCGGTCGAGGTGGTAGATGCGGTTGACCTGCGTGGTGCCTTTCGCGGCGAGGCCGGCGAGCACGAGCGCGGCGCTGGCGCGGAGGTCGCTGGCCATCACGGGCGCGCCGCTAAGGCGCTTGCCGCCCTTCACAATCGCGCTCGGTCCCTCGATGGAAATGTCCGCGCCGAGCCGGCCCAGTTCCGCGACGTGGCCGAAGCGGCTCTCGAAGATGCGCTCGGTGATGATGCTGATGCCGGGCGTGAGGCACATGAGCGCCATCATCTGCGCCTGCACGTCCGTCGGGAATCCTGCGTAAGGCAGCGTGGTGACGTCCACGGGCGCGAGCTTGCCGCCACGCTTCACGAGCAACGCCGCACCGCGCCGCTCGATCTTCACGCCCGCCTCGCGCAGCTTGTCTATCACGGCGTTCAAGTGCTCTGCCTTTGCACGATGGATGGTGATTTCACCGTGCGTCATCGCGGCGGCGATGGCGAAGGTCGCGGCCTCGATGCGGTCGGGGATGACCTCGTGCTCCGCGCCGTGCAGCTCCTTCACGCCGGTGATGGTGAGTGTGGGGCTGCCCGCGCCCTGGATCTTCGCGCCCATCGCATTGAGGAACTGCGCGAGGTCGCTGACCTCCGGCTCGCACGCGGCGCTCTCGATGATGGTCACGCCTTCGGCGAGCACGGCGGCACTCATGATGTTCGCGGTGCCGAGCACCGTCGGGCCAGCGCGGCCGCCGAGGAAGATTTCCGTGCCTGTGAGACGCGGGGCCTTGGCGCGGACGTAGCCCTCCTCGATGACGATCTTCGCACCGAGCGCGCGGAGTCCCTTCAAGTGGAGGTCAATGGGCCGCGTGCCGATGACGCAGCCGCCGGGCTGGGAGACATCGGCCTTGCGCAAGCGTCCGAGCAGCGGGCCGAGGATGCAGATGGAGCCGCGCATCTTGCGGATGAGGTCGTAGTCGCCGTGGCCTTTGATCCGGTGCGCCTGCACGGTGAGCGTGTCGCCCTCGAACTTCACTGCGCAGCCGAGCGACTCGAGGATGCGCCCCATGAACTTCACGTCGCTCAAGTCTGGCACGTTGCGGATCACGCACGGCTCGGCGGTGAGGAGCGTGGCGGCCATGATGGGGAGCACGGCGTTCTTCGCGCCGCTGATCTGCACGTCCCCGTGTAGGGGAACGCCGCCTTTGATGAGGAGACTGTCCATGATGAGGAAACGGTGTCGGTGCGCACGGCGCGGACTTTTTGCCACGCTGTAAAGCTCGTGCCGATGACGCCAGCGGAGTGAAGCGGGGGCAAACTATTTCTGAGGAGCGCCCAAAGATTCAGGGAAGACAAAGCTTGGGAAGCAGGGAGAGGAGCAGGATTAGGATCAGGATTACGAGCACGAGTGCGCTCCGCCTTTCCTGCTCGTAATCCTGATCCTGCTCTTTCCATCAGCGCGCCCTACCTGGTGTGGGACTCGATGCGCTTGCAAAACTCCCGGCACTCGGCGGCGATGTCCGGCGCGTTCAGGATTGCGGAGACGACACAGATGCGCCGCGCACCGGCGGCGAGGACGGAGTCGAGGGTGTCCATGTTGATGCCGCCGATGGCAAACCACGGGATCGTCACGTTTGCGGCGGCCCAGCGGACGTAGTCGAGTGTGACCGCCGCGCGACCGGGCTTCGTGCCGGTGGGGAAGACGGGGCCGATGGCGAGGTAGTTGGGTGCTGCGCGAAGGGCGCGCTGGGCTTGGTCGGGCGCATGCGTGCTCAGGCCGAGCTTCATCTGAGGCGGACATCCGGTGACTTGCGGGGCCGTGCGAAAACCAGCGTCGAAGAAATCTTCCTGGCCCAGATGACAGCAGGCCGCCCCGAGCGCGAGCGCGAGCTTGGGGTGGTCATTCAGCACGAACCACACGCCAGCCCCTTCGCACACAGGTTGGACTGCCTCGGCCAGCCGACGCGTTTCCTCCAAGGTCTGGCCTTTCGCGCGGAGTTGGACGATGTCAGAGCCGCCGTCGCAGAGTTGCCGCGCCAGCTCCGCCGGGTCGCGACCGTGCAGGTAGGCTGTGTCCACAAACGTGTAGAGGCGGGCGTCGGAGAGCGGTTTCAACACGGCGGCAGCGTATGGGAAACGCCGCGCCGGGCCAAGCCGACTTCGCGCGGGCAAACTCTCCTCGCCACGGGAGACGCGGTGGCTACCATCTGCCCAACCACCATAAACCACGGCAACGTCTCCAAGGAAATCGCCCGCGGCCTGCTCGCACTGCAAGCCCGCATCAAGGCCGCCAAGATCCCGCCCTCCATGCTCGACGAGACCCTGAACATCGCGACTTGGAACATCCGCGAGTTCGGCAGGAAACGCCGGCTGGAGGCGTCGCTTCACTACGTCGCCGAGATCCTCGGCCAGTTCGATCGCATCACTGTGGTCGAGCTGCGGGACAACCTGGAGGACATGGCGCGCGTGATGCAGATCCTCGGGCCTTACTGGCGGCTGATTTACAACGACTGCATCGCGGACCCCGGCGGCAACCCGGAGCGCGTGGGCTTCCTCTACGACAAGCGCGTGCGCCCTACGCGGCTTCGTTTCGAGCGGGGAACTTTGACTTTGTCGCTGTCGGCCTGCACGTGCGATGGGGTGACGGCGTGGCTGCGCGGCGCGGGGAGATACAGCTCTTCGCCGACTGGCTGGCCGAGCGGCACGAGGACCAGTTCGGCGAGGACAAGGACATCATCGTGATGGGCGACTTCAACATCCCGAAGCTCGACGACAGTCTTTTCCAAGCGTTCACCAGCCGTGGCTTGCGAATCCCGCCCGCACTGCGGCGGCTCACGGCTGGCGCGCAAGTCATCGGCGGCACGAACCTCAGTGGGGACGCGCGCTACGACCAGATCGCGCACTACGCAAAGGACCCGGATCGCTTTGCGCGGCTGGGCGGGACGGTGGATTTCTTCGGCGGCGGCAAGGCGATCAAGGAGCTGTATCCCAAGGGAATGACGGAAGACGCGTTCACCTACCAGATGTCCGACCATCTGCCGCTGTGAATCCAGGTCAACACGGACAACGACGCGCAGCAGCTCCGGCAGATCATCCAAGGGTAGCTGTAGCGGCGGTCTGTGACCGCCGAGCGTTGGATGAGACTCACGGTTCGTTCGGCGCTCAGAGAGCGCGGCTACAGTTCGCCATTGGGCTGCTCGCGGCAGGCGTGGCATTGACGCTCACGGGAAAAATCCCCACCTTCCTCCCGCGTCAGCCTATGCACCAAACCTTTCTCCTCCTCGCGCTTCTGGTCGCCACCGTCTCCGCCTCCGCGCAGGGCGATGGCAAGACCGGCTTGCTCGGCCAGTATTTCAAGAACATGACCCTGACCGGCCCGCCCGCGCTCAAGCGCGTGGATGCGCAAGTGAACTTCGACTGGGCTGAGGCGCCGGCGGAGGGATTCCCGGGCGACCAGTTCGGCGTGCGCTGGAGCGGCACGGTGCAATCGCCTGCGACAGGGAAGTTCACCTTCATCACCGAGTCCGACGACGGGGTGCGGCTGTGGGTGGACGGCAAGCTGGTGATTGACAACTGGACCGACCACGCGCCGGCCGAGGACAAAAGCCCGGAGTTCATGATGCAGGACGGCAAGCGCTACGAGATCATCATGGAGTTCTTCGAGAACGGCGGCGGCGCGGCGGCGAAGCTGATGTGGAGCGGCCCCTCGACGATGAAGCAGCTCATCCCGAGCTTCCGCCTCACACCCAAGGAACTCGCGCCGCCCGGCGAGCTCGACGTGGCGAAGCTGCCGCCGGACACGCGCAGTCTGGTGGGCCATTACTTCAAGGGCCGTGACTTCAGCGGTAAGCCGGTGTTGCGGCTCGACAAGGAAATCGACTTCGACTGGGGCGAGGGCGGTCCTGGCTTGCGCGGTGGTGACAGCGAGGATTTCTGCGCGCGCTGGACGGGGTTGGTGAAGGCAGAGAAGTCCGGCACCTACTCGTTCATCACCGAGACCGACGACGGCGTGCGGCTGTGGGTGAACGGACAGAAGCTCGTGGACCAGTGGGTGGATCAGGGCGCGACCGAGCACAAGGGCGAGATCAAGATCGAGGCTGGGAGGAGCTACGACCTTGTCATGGAGTATTACGAGAACAGCGGCTTCGCCTCGGCGAAACTCTCGTGGAGCGTGGACGGAGCGGAGAAGAAAATCATCCCGTCGTCCGCGCTCACGCCGAAGGTCATCACGGACAAGGGGCAGAAACGGTGATTGAGCTTCTCCCTCTTCCTCATCGGGGGAGAGGGCTGGGGTGAGGGAGAAAGTGTCCAGCCGCCAGCCGAGTGATTATGCCAGCCTCCATCCGTGGTTGGTATTAGTGGAGATTCACCAGCGCCTTCTTGCCGAATTGCTCGGCGGTAAGTTTGCCCTTGGCGAAGTCCTCGCAGTCGGACTTTTTCGCGCGGACGGTGAGCGTGCCGGAGCGAGGGGCGCTGCCGCCTTCACTGCGGTTGACGAAGGTCTCCGTGCGGGGCGGGCCACCACCGGAGCTGCTGCTGGTCGTGGTGCGCATCTCGACGGCGACCTCCATCGGGCCGCCGCCACCGCCGCTGCCGCCCTGCACGACGACGGTCAGGTAATCGTCGGCCTTGAGAGCGCGGATGTTGCCGGCCTGCTTGAAGGCTTCGAGGATGGACTTCTTCAGCTCCTCCACCTTCTTGGCGTCGTATTGCGGGCCCTCGAAATGGCCACCTGAAGGCCCCATGCCCATGCCTGCCATTCCCCCGAAGCCGCTCATGTCACCGCCGCCACTGCGTCCACCGCCACCACCGCTGCCTCCGCCAAAGCCGCCGCTGCTGCCAGAGGGGCCGAACATCTCGCGGCGTGTCCGTTCCCACGGCGAGTCCGTCGGGCGATCCTGCTTCTTCTCTATGGCACGGGCGGGCGGAGCTGTGAGCGGCATGCGCACGGTGAACGTGAACACCGCACCATAGCCCTCGAGCAGAATCACGGAAGGCCCGCGTCCGTCGAGGCGCGTGAGAGCGATGCCCATCGCGTTGGGCAGCCCGTCCGGGCCGGCCTCGCGCTCAATTTCCTTTTCGAGCAGTCGCGCCATGATGCCGAGGTCTTCCTCCACAGTGGCAAGTTCCTTCCCGTCGAGCGGCTTGCTGGTGACGACGACGGGGCGCTGCGTGCGCCCGCGCGAGTCCAGACGAACGACGCGGTTCGGGCCGCCGCTGCCGGTTGAGAAGGACGACCCGGCACCTCCGCCTGTGATGAACGACTCGCGGCGCTCCCCGGACGGCGGACCACCGGGCGAGCCAGGCGGACGCTGCGGGTTTCGGTCGCGGTTGTCGTCGGGCCGTGCCTGGGCGAAGAAGTTGGCGCTCTCGCGCGGCGGTGGCGGCGCAGCGTCTTGCGCACGGGCCGCTGCCAATGAGGTGAGGAGGGTGAGGGCCAAGAGTGTGTGTTTCATGTTGAGTCTGGTTTGGTTGGTGGAAATCAGGGTTTGACCGGCTCAGTGAACGAGGCGAGCTGCACGATTTGCTGCTGGGCGGTTTGCAGTTCGTCCTCGGTGTTGACCGCGAGCGTCTCCAGCGCGCGGCGGAGGGAGGCGTAGTCTTCAGTGCGCTGCGTCTGCATGGTCTGGAGAATCTCCGTCACGGCGCGGCGGTCCTCGGCGAGCCTCGCGTCCATGGCGGCGTAGAGTTTTTGCAGCTCGGGAGCCAGCGCGGCGCTTAAGGCGGCGGCGGCGTCCGGCGCGGGCGCGGAGAGGCGTCCGCCAAGAAAGCCCAGGCCCACGACGAGGCACGCGGCGAGCGCCCACTTGAAGAACTGCGCGAAGTCCACCGGCTCGCGCTCGAACTCCTGCTGCGGCTCCGGCGCGGGGAGTTTCCAGGCATCCATCTGCTCCATGGTGTCGCACCACTCGGTGGCGAGCTTGTGGCACTCGGCGCATTGGCCGAGGTGCGCGGCGACTTCGGAGTGACGCTGAGGGGGCAGCTCGTCGTAGAGCTTCGCGACGATTTCCTCGCGGGTCGGGTGGTTTGCGTGATTCGCGTTGTTCATAAGCGGCCTTTCGTTTGCGGACGTGGTTGCCATGCGGCTGGCGTGGTGGGAACTGAGGGAGTGTCGTTCAAGGCGGGCTGCATGAGGCGTGTGAGCTGGCTCAGGCCTTCGACCATGCGGGACTTCACGGTGCCTTCCGGCACGCCGAGCACGTCGGCGATCTCGCGGAACTTGAGTCCCTCGTAATGCCGCAGGACGAGGACGGTGCGGAAGGGTTCGGTCACGCGTTGCAGCGCGGCGCGCACCTGGTCGGCGCGCTCCTCCGCCTCCAGTTCGTCGTGCGGCGTGGGCTGGAAGACGGTGATGTGCGCAAGGTGTTCGCCGTCCTCACCGGTCTCCAGCGGCACCTCGCCGTGGCGGGTGCGACGGCGGTTTTCGTCGTGGCAGAGGTTGATGGCGATGCGCCAGAGGTAGGTGGAGAGCTTGGCCGTGGGCTGCCACTCGCGGCGGCGCGCGCAGAGGCGGGAGAACGTCTCCTGCGTGAGGTCCTCGGCGCGATGCAGGTCGGCGGTCATGCGCATGCAGAGGTTTCGGATTGGCCCTTGCCAACGGTGGACGATCAGGGCAAACGCCTCGGGGTCGGCGGTCGTCTGGAAGACCGACATGGTCTGCTCGTCGGTCGCAGCCGACGCTGGGGAGAAGAGCGGCATGGTCAGCGGTGCGCGGCGGACGCGGGGTTTGTCTGGTGGCAGAGCACGGGTTTCAGGCGTTCGACTCGCGCGGTGCGCGGGCCGTTCAAGGAGTAGAACGCCGGGCGCGGCGGTTTCGTTCGGACAATCCCGCTCCAAGCTGTTCCAAAAAGCAGTTGCACGACTCCGGTCGCCCTGCTATCGACTCGACGGTCCCCTACAGTCAAACCAAAAAAAGCAACTCAATCGTTGGAGGAAAAACTATGAAACCATTGTTCAAAGCGCTCGTGATCACATCCCTCGCCGCAGCCGTCATGCTCGGCACGCCCACCACCTCGTCCGCACAGGACAAGGCCAAGGAGAAGGAGAAGGGCAAGGAGAAGGGCAAGGGCGACGAAAAGAAGAAGGAGGGCACGCTGCCGTTCAATGGCAAGGCCGTGGCCGTGGACAAGACCGCCAAGACGATCAAGCTGTCCGGTGAGAAGGCCCGGGTGGTGCAGGTCACGGCCACGACCAGAGTTCTCAAGGACGGCAAGCCCGCCTCATTTGATGACCTGAAGGACGGCGAGGATGTCTCCGGCGGCTACAAACTCAGCGCGGACGGCAAGATGGAAGCCACGGTGCTCAACATCGGCAAGCCGCCGGCCAAGACCGAGAAGAAGAAGGAAGAAAAGAAGTAGCCACTTCCCGCAAACCAATCACGGGCAGGCTGGTGACAGCCTGCCTTTTTTATTTCCCACAAGCTAAACCTTCAATCCGTAGTGCCGCAGCGCGTTGGCGGACCAGAGCTTGCGCTGCTGCTCTGCCGGGCGGCTCGCGATGATCTGGCACAGCATCGTCACCCATTGCTGATAGGTCGCGCCGAGCAGGCAGACCGGCCAGTCTCCGCCGAAGACCACGCGGTCGGGGCCGAAGGCATCGAGGCAGTGGTTGACCGCAGGGGCGAGGTCCTCCGCGCCGCCTCCAGGCGTGAGGCTCGCGGCGATGCCGGAAATTTTGCCGATGACGTTCGGGCGTTTTGCGAGCGCGTCAATCGAGCGCTTCCACTGGTCTGCGGTGTGGCGCGGTTTCTCCTCGCCAGGCCGTGAGGCGCGGAAGCACTTGAGGTCGGGATTGCCGCAGTGGTCGAGGACGAAGCGCGTGCCGGGGCAGGTTTCGGTCAGCTTCACAGCGTCCTTCAACTCGGGCGCCCTCATGCAGAGGTCGAAGGTCCTGCCCGCCTCGCCGAGCAAACGCACGCCGCGCACGAACTCGGGCTTCAGGCAGTAGCCCGCCGGAGTCGCGGGTGAATGCAGCACGCGGCGCACGCCCTTGAAGCGTGGGTTGGCACTGAAGCGTTTCACGTAATCAGCGAAGCCCGGCGCGTCCGGCCGGCCACCGATGACCGCCGCACGCGTGGGAGTCTGCCCGGCCGTGGCGAGGCCCAGCACAAACTCCGCCTCGGCGACGAGTCCGGCTTCCGCCACGTCCACTTCCATGTAGATGGCGCGCACGTTCAAGCCCGCGGTGGCAGCGCGGTATTCCTCCGTCCGGTAGCTCTTGCGCAACACCGCCGGCGCGTCGCCGAGCCAGGGGAGTTTCTGGCTGGCCAGATCCCAAAGGTGCTGGTGCGTGTCAATGATGAGCGCGTCCGGAGCCGTGGGAACGGTGGCGCATCCGGTGGTCGCGACGGCGACGACGCTGGCGTGTTGCAGAAACTGGCGGCGGGTCAAGTGCATGGCGGGAGCCTGTGCGAAACGGAAGACAGCCGCCAGCCGATTTCCCGCCGTTGCATGGCTTCGGCCTGAAAAAAGGCGTGCAATGGCGGTGCCGTCTGCCTAGGCTCGCCCCGATGTTCCCGATAGCGGACACGAAAAGTCCGGCGGCAGTCCAGGCTGCCGTTGCCGCGATACAGAGCGAAATGTTCAGCAAGGGGGAACGGGACTCCGTCGCCAGATTTTTCGGCTGGGCCGTGGATGCATTTGAGGGACGCTACCGGGACTACCAGCAGATTGACGCGCTCTACCACGACCTCGAGCACACGTTGCAAGGCACGCTCTGCTACGCGCAAATCCTCCGGGGCCGCCAGCGCGCCGGGGCGACGCCAGTCGTGCCGCAGCGGATGTTTGAACTCGGCCTGCTCGCCATCCTCCTCCACGACACCGGCTACCTGAAGGTGCGCGGCGACAACGAGGGAACCGGCGCGAAATACACCCTCATCCACGTCAGCCGCAGCGCGAACTTTGCCCAGCAGCTTCTCGCCGAGAAGGGTTTCTCCACCGAGGACGCCGGCATCGTCATGCGCATGATCCGCTGCACGGGTGTCAACGTGAAGATCGAGGCGATCCCGTTCCAAGGCGAGGTCGAGCGCACCGTCAGCTTCTGCATCGGCTCGGCGGACTTGGTGGGCCAGATGGCGGCCGATGACTACGTGGACAAGCTGCCCATCCTCTTCGGCGAGTTTGCCGAGTCGGCGGGCTACAGCGGCACCAAGATGATGTTTGAGAGCGCCGGCCACCTCATGAAGGCGACGCCGATGTTCTGGGAGAAATACGTGCGGCCCAAGCTCGAGAAGGATTTCCAAGGCGTCGATCGCTTCCTCAACGAGCCGTATCCCGACGGAACAAGCGCCTACCTCGCGCACGTCGAGTCGAATGTCGAGCGCACGCGCCGGATGTTTGCGGAGCCGGTGGTGGTCGTGGCGAAGTAGGAGACGACGTGAGGAGTCTCTAACTTTTTCTCCACGTTCCGGCTTTCGCAGTTGAAGTGAGACTCCTCACGTCGTCTCCTACGAGGGTTGGTTTTTCCTTCTCCCCCTCGCTCCCAGCCCGTTGAATCCACGGCGTGTCTCGCGACTACCAACTCAACCGCTTCTCCACGCCCGTCGAGCTGCGGATTGACTACGCGCGCGAGCTGAACGCCCAGCAATACGCCGCCGTCACCGCCGAGGACGGCCCCGCCCTCGTCATCGCCGGTGCGGGCGCGGGCAAGACCCGCACGCTCACCTACCGCGTCGCCTGGCTCATCGAGCACGGCACGCCGCCCGACCGCATCCTGCTACTCACCTTCACGAACAAGGCCGCGAAGGAGATGATGCGCCGTGTCTCCGACCTGTTGGGCAACGACGTTTCCAACCTCTGGGGTGGCACCTTTCACTCCGTCGGCAACCGCATCCTCCGCAAGCACGCCGCCGTGCTCGGCTGGCGGCCCGACTTCACCATCCTCGACCGCGAGGACGCCAAGGACCTCCTCCAAGCCTGCGTGGACGAGTCGGGCATCGACGTGAAGGAGACGCGTTTCCCGAAGCCCGACGTGCTCGGCGACATCTTCTCGATGGCGCTGAACACGGGCCGCTCCATCGCCGAGACGCTGGCGCAGGACTACGACCACTTCGCGCCGCTGGTCGGCAAGATTGAGGACATCGCCGCCCGCTACCGCGCGCGCAAGCAAGCCACCAACGGCATGGATTTCGACGACCTGCTCACGCAATGGCTCGCCGTCCTGCGCGACTTCCCCGACCTGCGCGACTTCTACCAGCGCCGCTTCCAGTTCATCCTCGTGGACGAGTATCAGGACACGAACTCGCTGCAGGGCGAACTCATTGACCGCCTCGCCGCCGTCCACAAGAACGTGATGGTCGTGGGCGACGACGCGCAAAGCATCTACGCTTGGCGCGGGGCCAACTTCAAAAACATCCTCGAGTTTCCCCAGCGCTACTGCGGCTGCCAGACCTTCAAGATTGAGGTCAACTACCGGAGCACGCCGGAGATTCTTGCCTTCGCCAACGCCGCCATCGCGCCGAACATTCACCAGTTCCAGAAAGCCCTCGCCCCCGCGCGCCCGTCCGGCATGAAGCCCGTCGTCACCGCCTGCATGGACGCGGGCGAGCAAGCCTCCTTCGTCGCCCAGCGCGCGCTGGAGCTGCGTGATGAAGGCATCCCGCTTGCCGAGATGGCCGTGCTCTACCGTTCGCACTTCCACGCGCTTGAGCTGCAGTTCGAGCTGACCCGGCGCAACATCCCCTTCAGCATCACTAGTGGCATTCGCTTCTTCGAGCAGGCCCATGTGAAGGACGTGGCCGCCTACCTGAAGCTCGTCCACAACCCGCACGATGAAATAAGCTTCAAGCGGCTGGCGCGCATGATGCCGGGCGTGGGCGGCAAGAGCGCGGACAAGTTGTGGCAGAAGTTCAATGGCGAATGGCGAATGGCGAATGGCGAATCGGTGACGGCCGACGGCTCACGCGCCATTCACCATTCGCCATTCGCCATTTCCTCCCTCGCTGCTTCCCTCGCCCGCTGTGCCGCCGCCGTGCCGAAGAAGACAACCGTCGCCTGGGCGCAGTTCACCGCCACCATCGCGCAGCTTTGCGCGCCGGAACTGCGCGCCAAGACGGACGCCATGATTCGGCTCGTGTTGGAGGCGGGCTACGCGGATTACCTCAAGGCGACTTACACGAACTTCCGCAACCGGCTTGAAGACTTGGAGCAGCTCGCCGCCTTCTCGCGCCAGTTCCCGACCGTCGAGGACTTCCTCACCCAGCTCGCGCTGCTCACGAACGTCGAGGCCGAGGACGACAAGCCGCGCGAGGACGACCACGAGAAACTTCGCCTCTCGTCCATCCACCAGGCCAAGGGCCTCGAGTTCCGCGTCGTCTTCGTCATCATGCTCTGCGATGGACTCTTTCCTTCCTCGCGCTCGATGGATTCACCTGAGGGCGAGGAGGAAGAGCGCCGCCTCTTCTACGTGGCCGTCACGCGCGCGAAGGACGAACTCTACTTGAGCCACCCGCTCATGCGTTTCATCCAGGGCGGCGGCGATGCGATGCAGCAGCCCTCCCGGTTCCTCGCCGACATCCCCGTGGAGCTGCGCGAGGAATGGAACCTCCGCCCGCATGCGCCGGCGCCGGACTTCAGCGATATGGGCGAAACCAGCGAGCACAGCGAGGAATCGCCGTTCTGACGCGCCGCGAGCGCGGCGTTCACGCCGCAGAAAGCCAGTGCGGAGAAGCGCTTCGGCCGTTACTGAAAGCTCACGTGTTCCTGCGGCCTGAAGGCCGCAGCTCCAAAGAAGTTGTTGTCAGGCGGGGCTGGATATTTATTCTGCCACCATGAAGCTCAAACCCCGCAACCGCCCAACCGTCCTCCTCCCCCAACTGCTCGCGCTCCTGACCGCCGCGCCATTGCTTGCCGCGCCTGCCACGCCCGATGTGCAGCTCAAGCTGCTCCCCATCGGCGGCGCGGCGAAGATGGGCGGCTATATGCCGCAACGCCTCGCGCTCTCCGCAGAGAAACCCGAAGCCATCAAGAAACTTCCCGCCGACCTCGCCGCCCCGCTCTTCGGGACGCTCAAGTTCGGCGGAGCCGCAACCGCCGTCGCCGTGGTGCTGGACGAGCCCGAAGGCAAGCCCTCGCGCCTGTTCGTGGACGCCAACGCCAACGGTGACCTCACCGACGACGCCGCACCCGTCTGGAACTCGCGCCCCGTGAAAGGCAGTGATGGCAAGGAATACCAGCAGTTCTCCGGGAGCTCCAAGGTGCAGGTGTCGCTCGGGACGGAAAAGGCCGAACTGAACTTCCCGATGTATCGCTTCGACAAACGCGACCCGGCCCGCGCTGCATCCGCCGGCGTCTTGTTCTACTACTCCGACTACGCGCGCGAGGGCGAGGTCACGCTCGGCGCCAAGACTTACAAGGCGCTGCTCGCAGACCGCATGGCAACGGGCGACTTCCGTGGCAAGGAAGCAGAAGGCGGCTCCGGCGTGCAGTTGTTCATTGACTCGAATGAGGACGGCAAGCTCGACGCGCGCAGCGAGGCTTTCGACGTGCGCCAGCCCTTCAACATCGCCGGCCAGACCTACGAGATCGCCGGGCTGACGGCGGGCGGCGAGTCCTTCCGCATCCAGAAGTCCGTCAAGGTCGTCGCCGAAAAGAAGGCCGCACCGCGGCCCGTCCTGCTCGCCACCGGCAAACCCGCCACCGTCTTCAAGGCCAAGACCACCGAGGGCGTGGCGATTGATTTCCCCGCCAGCTTCAAGGGCAAGATCGTCCTGCTCGACTTCTGGGCGATCTGGTGCGGCCCGTGCATCGGTGAGCTGCCGAACCTCACGGCGGCCTACCAGAAGTTCCACGGCCAGGGCTTTGAGATTCTGGGCATCAGCCTCGACCGCGCGGGCGACGAGAAGAAGCTCGCCGACTTCACCAAGTCAAAGAACATGCCGTGGCCGCAGGTCTTCGACGGCAAGTATTGGCAGGCCGAGGTCGCCCAGACCTACGGCGTGCGCTCCATCCCCACCGCCTACCTCGTGGATGGCGACACCGGCATGGTCATCGCCAACACCGGCCTGCGCGGCGCGCAGTTGGAGAAGACCATCGCCGACGCGCTGGCGAAGAAGAGCGGGAAGTAAGCGGCAACCGGCTACAGGCCGACGCTTCGTCAGTTCACGAACGTCAGCTCGTTCGTCTCCAGCAGCACCTGCGCGAGTTTCTCCCACGGATAGAGCCGACGGGCGGCGATCGGGGCGACGAAGTCGCGCTGGGAGTTCCACTGCTTGCCCGTGGCCACGGGCGGAGTTTGCTTGGCGTCGAGTTCTCTGATGATGGCGGTCCAAGTAAAGGTGTCGTTCACGCCCCCCAACCTTCCTTCCACGACGAAGTCAATCGTGTCGCCCGCGTTCACCTTCACCCGGGGGACGACCATCGGCACCTCGCTGCGCAGCGCCACACCTCGCGCGATGGAGCCTGCGCTGCTGAAGATTATCTGGCCCTGCACGCCATCGCTGTTCTGGCCGGTATGCGTGAGCGATCCCTCGATGCTCACCAGCATATCGTCCATCGCAGTCCAGCGGCGAATGGCGGACTGCGTGAGCATCAGGCCGGGATGGCCGCCGTTTGCGGACAGGTGGAAATAGCCCGCGCGCGAATCCGGGATGCGCGGCGTAGATTGGTAGAAGCGTGACTGCGGGCTGTAGAGCAGCGGCCAGAACGCGCCGACGCGACCGGTGCGGTTGTCCACGCTGCCGAGGCCATATTCCCAAGGCGGCTGGCCGGGGAGCGGGCCGCGCGGTGCGGACATTTCGCTGAAGAGATAGTTGAGCGCCAGCTTGAGTTCCGTGTCTGTCGGCAAGCGTGAGTAGATGAGGCGGTAGAGCATCTTCACGCGCTCCAAATCGTTGGGCAGGGATTTCAAATCGCCGCGCTGGACGGTGTTGCGCGCCTGCTCGATGACCAGCGGACTGTTCATCATGAAGAGCGCCTGCTGCGGGACGATGGTGTTGTTGCGCTGGCCGGTGCTGAGGTCGGGATTTGCGAAGTCGAAAGCGCCGAACATGTTCGGCAGGCTCGCGCGGTCCACGAGGCCATACACGCTGCGGCGGTCGGAGTAGTCGCCCTCGGTGTCGGGGCGGTCGAGGCGCTCGCCGGGGCCGCCCATCTTGAAGTTCAGCTTGCCGCCGATGTGCAGCACGGTGTCGCGCAGCGCCTCGAACTCCAACCGCCGCCGGTGTTGCTGCCAGAGCCAGCGGTTCTCCGGGTCCACCTGGGCGAAGCGCGGGTTGTCCTCGCTGCTCTGCTGCCACGCGTGTGAGAGCATGATGAGCTTCTGAAGCTTCTTCACCGACCAACCCTGCTCCATGAACTGCCACGCGAGGTAGTCGAGCAACTCCGGGTGCGTGGGCGGGTCGGCGCGGAGGCCGAAGTCGTTCGGCGTCCGCACGATGCCCTCGCCGAACTGATGGAGCCACACGCGGTTGACCATCACGCGCGCAGTGAGCGGGTTGTCGGGCGAGGCAATCTCCTGCGCAAGTTCGAGGCGACCGCTGCCGTCGCGGAACGGCTCGCGGTTTTCGCCGGAGAGGATTTCGAGGAACTGGCGCGGCGCGTTCGGGCCGCGGCTGCCACGATTGCCCTTGATGAAGACGTAGCTATCGCGCGGCTGTGACGAGTCGTTGAGCACGACTGCGCGGGGCGGTGCGCCGGGGTGCGAGGTTCGGAGGTCGTCCACCACGCGGGCGAGTCGTTGTTGCTCGGTGCGGGCGTTGCCCATGTTGCGCAGTCGCTGGAGCGAAGCCTCGGCCTTCTCATCGGTGAAGAGATACGCGGGCGAAGCGGGGTCGTAGAGGACGCGACGGATTTCCTCCTGCGCGGCGTCGGGCAAGCCGGTGGGCGCGGGCGGGACGTTGGTTGAGCCGGAGCGCACGCGACTGGCGTGAAGGCCGGCGACCTGTGCCCAGCGCGTGTTCGCGTCGTTGAATAGCCGGGCCATGTTCGTCGCCACCACCGCGATGGAGCCGGGCGGCCAGCCGAGCGCGCGGGCGACAATCGGGTTCACGGGCTTGTTCGTGTCGCCACCCGCGCGCAGGCGCAGCGCGACGGGCGTGGCGGCCTTGAGGAAGTTCGTTGCCGGCAGCGAGGCGAACTCGTGCCAGACGGAGAGCACGGGATGATGAGTGGTCTTCGCCTTGTCCAACGCGTCCTTCCAGCCGGCGGCGACGGCGGGCAGCAGGTTTCGCCGTTGCATGAACTGGCCGAGCGACGCGGTGTTGGTCGGGTTGCTGAAGTCGTAGAGCGCCTTGAGGTAGTCGCTGATGCGGAACACCAGCTCCGAACGCGCGCGGCCGCGCAGGGCGTCCTCGAACTTCTTGAGCGCGTCCTCTGCCTCGGTGAGCGCCTTCTGGTATTCCTTGAACGCTGGGGTGTCCTTGCTGACCGGCAGCTCGACGCCCTCGCGCGGCTCCGTGCTGCTCGCGAAGACGCCGTGCATCGCGTAGTAATCCTTCGTGGGGATGGGGTCGAACTTGTGGTCGTGGCAGCGCGCGCACGTCACGCTCAACGCGAGGAAGCCCTTCATCACGACATCAATCCGGTCGTCAATCAGGTCGTCGGCGTTGTTGTTCAGGCGCGGACCGAGCGTGATGAAGCCGAGGGCGGCGAGGTCGCTGCGCGACGGTTGAGAGTTGAGAGTTGAGAGTTGAGAGGCGGGCGGTTTGTCCGTGGCGGCGTTGGCGGCGCCGGCGACTTTGGACTTTGGACTTTGGACTTTGGACTCTTCCTCGCCCACGAGGCGGTCCGCTGCGATTTGGAGTTTGGCGAATTGGTCGAACGGGCGGTCGTCGTTGAAGGACTGGATGACCCAGTCGCGGTAGGTGTGCGAGTGGAGGTAACGCGTCTCGCCGCGGTTGTTGTTGCGGCGGCCGGTGGTGTCGCCGTAGCGGGCCACGTCGAGCCAGTGGCGGCCCCAACGCTCGCCGTAGCGGGGCGAGGCAAGCAGGCGGTCCACGACTTTCTCGAAGGCTTGCGGGGTTTCGTCCGCGAGGAAGGCATCCACCTCGGCGAGCGTGGGCGGCAGGCCGGTGAGGTTGAAGGTGGCGCGGCGAATGAGCGTGGTCTTGTCCGCACGCGGCGAGGGGACGAGTTGCTTGGCCTCCAGCGTGGCGAAGACGTAGTGGTCAATCGCGTTGCGCGCGAGCGGCGCCCAGTCCTTGCGGAAGTCAGGGATGATGGGCTTGAAGATGGGCTGGAAGCTCCAGTGCTGCTTCGGGTCGGTGAGGGCCGCGCCGTATTTGTTCGGCGCGTCGGCGCGCGGGTCGGGCGCGCCCATGCGGACCCAGGTTTCAAGGTCTGCGATTTGCGCGGCGGGGAGTTTCTTGTCGTCCGGCGGCATCTGGAGGTTGCGATCGCGATAGCGGATGGCGCGGATGAGCGGGCTGCGGTCGGGGTTGCCGGGGACGATGGCGGGGCCGGACTCGCCGCCCTTGAGCAGGCCGTCGCGCGTGTCGAGGCGAAGACCGCCCTTGACGCGCCCGCCCTCGGCGGAGTGGCAATTGTAACAATCCTTCACCAGCACGGGCCGGATTTTCTTCTCGAAGAAATCGGTCTGCGCCGGCGTGAGCTTGGGCGCGGGCGCGGCGGGGAGGTTGATTGCAAAGGCAAGCAGGCAGAGGCCGAACATGGACGCTTGTCTCACGAGGTGTGGGTTGAACTGAGATTGCATCGGAGCGATGGCGCGGGTGGCGACTGGCTTTGGCTGTTGCTGGCGTAACAGTGCCCGCTGACGCGGGGAAACGCAACGGGGTGAAATGCCTTACGACGGTGGCCGCGACTTCACAACTTTGCCCGACCCGCTTGCGTTTGGGAGGTCCCCCGGCATACTCGCGCGCTTCTCGCATGAGCACACTCAACTTCGCCATCATCGGCACCGGCGGCATCACCTTGCAAAACCATCTGCCCGGCCTCGCGCTGTGCAAGGACGTAAAAGTCCACGCGCTCTGTGACGCCAACCCCGCCACGCTCGAAGCCGCCCGCCAGCAGACCGGCGCGCCCGTCGTCTCGACGAAGTGGGAGGACATTGTGAGCCGCGACGATGTCGACGCCATCATCATCGCCACGCCGAACGCGTTTCATCCGCCGGTCGCCATTGCCGCCGCGCGTGCGGGAAAGCATGTCCTCAGCGAGAAGCCGCTGGCGCTAAATGCCGCCGACGCGCACGCGATGGCGGATGAAGCGGAGAAAGCGAACGTCCGGCACATGACCGCGTTCACCTACCGCTTCGTGCCGGCGATGCGCTATCTGAAACACCTCGTGGACCGGGGCGACTTGGGCCGCGCGTATCACTACCGCTCGTGCCGCTTGCAGGACTGGGGCACGCGCAACGTCGGCTGGCGGCAGCAGAAGCGGCTCGCGGGCACGGGCGAGATTGGCGACATGCTCTCGCACCGCATTGACTTCTCGCACCACCTCATCGGCCCGATGACGCGGCTGGTGGCGAACTTGAAGAACTTGACGCCGATGCGCGACGGCGGGCCGAACGACACGGATGACTGGGTGGCAATTCTCTCCGAGTTCAAGTGCGGCGCGAGCGGCGTGCTGGAAAGCTCGAAGCTCGCCAGCGGCACCAACGAAAGCTGGCGCAGTCCGGACCGAGTGGAGTTGAACGGCAGCGAGGCGAGCTTCAGCTTCACGACAGGCTGCTGGAACGAGCTTCAGTTCGGCAAGGTCGGCGGGCCGGGGCTGAAGGCGCTGCCCATCCCGCGCGAGTTTCACACCTGGCCCGGCTCACCGCGCGATCCGGGTGTGGGCGATCCGCTGGTGAGCTTCCGCTACGACCAGGCTGTGGAGTTCGTGAACGCCATCCGCGAGCAGCGCGCGTGCAGTGTGACCTTTCACGACGGCGCGCGGATGCAGGACGTGACGGACGCGGCGCTGAAGTCCGCCGAGACGAAGCAGTGGGTGGAGCTGGGTTGAGATCGAACTCTGAAATCGAGACGGCTCTCGCGCCCCAGCGTCACATTACCTTCTTCGCGTCGTGGCGGGGCGTTTCCTTGAGGATGCGGCGGATGATCTCATCCACCTTGATGCCCTCCGCCTCCGCGTTGAAGGTGGGCACGAGCCGGTGACGCAGCACGGGATACGCGAGCGCCTCGATGTCCTCAATCGTCACGTGGAACCGCCCTCGCAGCACGGCGCGCACTTTCCCGCCGACGACGAGCTGCTGGCACGCGCGCGGGCCGGGACCCCACGCGATGAGCTCCTTCGTAAAGGCCGGCGCGTCCGCATCCGTGGGCCGCGCGCGGCGCACGAGGTCGAGCACGAAGTCCGTGACGTGATCAGGCACGGGGACTTTGCGGACGGTCTTCTGGATCGCGATGACTTCCTCGCCGGTGACGACCGGGTCAATGTCCGCCGAGTAGGCGCTCGTCGTGCGCTTGATGATCTCGCGCTCCTCCTCGCGTGTCGGGTAGTCCACGCGCACGTGAAACATGAAGCGGTCCGTCTGCGCCGCGGGCAGCGGATAAGTGCCCTCCTGCTCAACGGGGTTCTAATCGGTGTTCAGACCCATGGGCAAACAGATAAGTAGTAGGCCAAATACGAATGCATGTTGCCCAAGATGCTTCGTAGGTAAAATGAATAATAACCTGCTTTTCTTCCATTGCTTTGTTTTTGGTTTT
>SXTU01000279.1 GCA_005791875.1 Verrucomicrobiales bacterium | reverse complement strand
TGATCATCGTGGTGTGCTAGTCCGTGCCGACGAGCGTGTCGGGATAATAAACGCCACCGGCCGATAGCACGCCCTTGGCGAGGTATTCGAGGTTCACCTGATGCACGATGCCGATGCCGGGCGGGACGACCTTGAAGGTGTCGAACGCCTGCATGCCCCACTTGAGAAACTGGTAGCGCTCGCGGTTGCGCTGAAACTCAATCTCCAGGTTCTTCGCGAACGAATCCGCCGAGCCCGCTGCGTCCACCTGCACCGAGTGATCCACGACGAGATCCACCGGCACAAGCGGCTCGATGATCTTCGGGTTCTTGCCGAGCTTCGCCACGGCGCTGCGCATCGCGGCAAGGTCCACGAGCAGCGGGACACCGGTGAAGTCCTGCAACACGATGCGCGCGACTACGAATGGAATCTCCGCCGTGCGCGTCTCGTTCGGCTTCCAGTTCGCGATTTCCTTCACGTTCGCCTTGCTTACTTTCTTGTCGTCGTAGTTGCGCAGGACGGATTCCAGCACGATGCGAACGCTCACGGGCAAGCGCGAGATGGGGCCGACCCCGGCGGCTTCCAGCGCGGGGAGGGAGTAGAACTTGCCGGTCTTGCCGTTGCCGAGGTCGAAGGATTGGAGGGTGTTGAACAAGTTGTGGCTCATAAAAAAATTAGCCCCGACAACGCGTCTCGCGTCCGTCAGGCGCGCCGAAAATGAGGATAGGGCAGGGGAGTGTCAAGGGGCGGCGCAGGGGAGGAAGCGGCGGAGACCGCTTGCCAGCGTGAGGCTGGGAAACTATAGAAGCCGCGAGCTGAACGGAACGGTGTGAGCCGACTGAGGCCGCCGGCCGGTTCAGGATTGCTGCTTGATGTCCGATGATTCGACCTGGGTCATCGGGTGACTTTTTCAGCCTGTTGCTCCGCCGCTTACGACCATGCTGGCAAAACGAGTGATTCCTTGTCTGGACGTTCATGACGGCCAGGTGACGCGCGGCGTGCAGTTCGGGCGTGCGGAAGCGGGCGGCCTGCGCAACGTCGGAGACCCGGTCGAGCTGGCCGTGCGCTACAACGAGCAGGGTGCGGATGAGATGGTCTTCTTCGACATCACAGCCAGCGCGCACGGGCGTGCGAGCATGGTGGGCGTCATCGAACGCGCGGCGGACCAGTGCTTCATGCCGCTCACCGTCGGCGGCGGCATCCGCGTGTTGGAGGATATGCAGACGATGCTCCGCGCGGGTGCGGACAAGGTGAGCATCAATTCCTCCGCGCTCGCGAGGCCGGATCTGATTCGGCAAGGCGCGGAGAAGTTCGGCAGTCAGTGCATCGTCGTCTCGATTGATTGCAAGCAGGTCGCGCCCGACCGCTGGGAAGTGTTCGCAAAGGGCGGACGGCAGGCGACCGGTCTCGAAGCAGTTGAATGGGCGAAGCGCGCGGTTGCCCTTGGCGCAGGGGAAATCGTTCTCAACTCCATTGACGCGGATGGCACCAAGGCGGGCTTCGATCTCGTCATCACCCGCCGCGTGAGCGAGTCG
Source organism: Verrucomicrobiales bacterium (assembly GCA_005791875.1). Classification (GTDB taxonomy): domain Bacteria; phylum Verrucomicrobiota; class Verrucomicrobiia; order Limisphaerales; family SXTU01; genus SXTU01. The sequence goes on along the minus strand of SXTU01000279.1, from coordinate 11,490 downwards.
GTCGGCGTGCCGGTGGTGGCCAGTGGCGGCGCGGGCAGTCTGGAGCACATGGCGGATGTTTTGCTGGAGGGCCGGGCGGATGCCGTCCTAGCGGCGAGCATCTTTCATTTCGGCACCTACACCGTTGGTGACGTGAAGCGCCACCTGACCGGGAAGGGAATTCCCGTGCGCCCGACCTGAACCATAAGTCGCCCATGTCCGACTTTGCCCAATCCCGGTTCGCCCCCATCCTGCTGCTCCTCGCCTCGAACGTCTTCATGACCTTCGCGTGGTATGGGCACCTCAAGTTCAAGAACTCCCCGCTCTGGCTCGTCGTGCTGGCGAGCTGGGGCATCGCGTTTTTCGAGTATTGCCGGACGGCGCCGGCGAACCGCTGGGGCCACGGCACTTACTCCGCGACGCAGCTTAAGATTATGCAGGAAGTCATCACCCTGAATGTCTTTTGCGTATTCGCCGCCGTCTTCTTCGTCCGACTCGAAGCGGCTTACAACTCGTCATCGCCTTCCCCCGTTCTCAACTCTCAACCTTAAACTCTCAACTCTCTCCAATGAGCTTCTACGACCAACTCAAGTTCACCGCCGACGGCCTCATCCCGGCCATCATCCAGGAGCAATCCACCGGCCGCGTGCTGATGATGGCGTGGATGAACCACGCCTCCCTCGAAACCACCATCGCCACCGGCAAGACGCACTTCTGGAGCCGGTCGCGGCAGAAGTTCTGGATGAAGGGCGAGTCCAGCGGGCACGTGCAGGTGGTGAAGGACATCGCGTTCGACTGCGACGGCGACACGCTGCTCATCCAAGTGGAGCAGACCGGCGCGGCGTGCCACGAGGGATTTAAGAGCTGCTTCTTCCGCAGCATCGAGGGCGACGGCGCGCAGTGGCAGGAGACGGAGCCGAGGCTGGAAACGCCGGAGCAGATTTACGGGAAGAAGTGATGCGTAATGCTTGATTTGCAACGAATATTCCCGGACTTAGTCACGCATCACGGATCACGGATCATACTTTCATGGAAGACTTCGTCGCCTTCGCCAGCCGTGATTACCTCATCACGCTCGGCCTGCTGGTCTTCGCCCGCGGGATGGATTTTCTCAGCACTTGGTTCGCGACGCCGAACCTTGAACTTGAGGCGAACCCGCTCGCGAAACGGCTCGGCTGGAAGTGGGGAGCTGCCTTCAACATCTTGCTGTGCGTGGCCGTGGCGCACTGGACTCTGGCGGGATTGATCGTGGTGACGACCAGCCTTCTCGTGGCGGCGCGGAACTTCAAATCCGCATGGTTCATGCGCGCGTTGGGCGAGGTTGATTACTCGCTCATGGTGGGCGACGCGATGAACCGTTCAAGCCGCCGTGCTTACTTCATCAGCGTGCTGGGCGAGACGTTGCTCTTCGGCCTCGTGGGCGGGGCGGTGGTGATGACGAGCGAATGGCCGTCCGTGCCGCTGGCGGTCGGCATGGGGATGCTCGCGTATGCGTTGGCGGTCGCGTTCTACTCGCTGCTGGCAGTGTGGCGGAAGTGGTGACCCAGAGGCAGGGCTGGCGTAGGAGACGACGAGAGGAGTCCCTCACTTGCTTCCGCGTTCCGCGTTTGTTGGAGACTCGTCACCTTGTCACCTACGCCGGGGTTTGGTAGGGCGCGGGGTCCTCACCGCGCGCTCCGAAGCGCTCCTTGCCCCAACCGACGTGCTGAGGACAGACGCGCCCTATCCACCACAGGAACTGCTGTTTTCCAAGCTCGACGGCTAAGGTTCAACGGTAGCCAGTGACCGAACACTTCACGGCAGGGAGAAGTAATCCGGCCCTTGGTAGCGGCCGTCCACGAGCTTGGCGATCTGCATGAGCACGTCGTTGACGAGGGTGCTGGCACCGAAGCGGAAGAGGTCGGGCGTGAGCCAGTCGTCCCCGAGGGTTTCCTTCACCATGACGAGGTAGGCGAGGGCTTGCTTGCTGGTGCGGATGCCGCCGGCGGGCTTCATGCCGATGCGAACTCCGGTGGCGAAGAAGTGGTCTCGGATGGCTTCGAGCATGACGAGGGTCACGGGCATGGTGGCGGCGGGCGTGACCTTGCCGGTGCTTGTCTTGATGAAGTCCGCGCCGGCCTCCATCGCAATCTGGCTGGCGAGGCGGACGTTGTCGTAGGTGACGAGTTCGCCGGTCTCGAAGATGACTTTGAGGTGCGCGGGGCCGCAGGCTTGCTTGGTCGCGGCGATTTCGTCGTGGACCTTCGCGTGGTCGCCGGTGAGGAAGGCGCAGCGGTCTATGACCATGTCAATCTCGTCGGCCCCGTCCGCGACGGCGCGGCGGACTTCGGCGAGCTTCGTGGGCAGCGGATACTGGCCGCTGGGGAAGCCAGTGGCGACGGCGGCGATGTGGACGGGCGAGTCCGCGCCGAGGAGCTTGCGCGCGTGGCGGACCATGTTCGGATACACGCAGACGGCAGCGCAGGGCGGCACATCGAAACGCGGCTCGGCGGGTGCTAGGGCCTTGCGGCAAAGGTAGGCAACCTTGCCCGGGGTGTCTTTGCCCTCCAGCGTGGTGAGGTCCATCATGCTCATGGCGAGTTTGAGCCCGGCCAGCTTGGCGCTGGTCTTGATGCTGCGCTTGGTGAAGCTCGCAGCGCGTTCCTCGGCCATGATCTGGTCCACGGTCGGGACGATGGGAACGCGGAAGGCGGAGTGCGGAGCGCGGAAGGGCGCGGCAGCCAAGGCTTTCATCGCGGCAAGGATAACGAGGGGGTGGAACAAGCTCCAAGCTCGAAATCCCAAGCCTCCGGGGAAGAAGGCGTGGCTCAACTCTGCCGAACGATGAAGTGGAAACGGGAGTGCAGCCTTAAACGCAGAGGACGCAGAGGACGCAGAGTTGCGCGGAGAAGACGGGGGCGGAGGCCGAGCCAGAGTTCAGCGCCAATGGTTTGCTCCCGTCTCTGCGTTCCTCCGCGTCCTCTGCGTCTCCGCGCTATAGCAAGGCTGTCCCTCCAAGAAAGTCGGACACTCTCATTCGAGCGCACGGCTGCATTTGAGGCTTGGAACTTGGCCTGTTGAGCCTATTTCTTGTTGCTTTCACCGGCTCGAAAATCAAACAATCCGCCCATGGCGAGCGCCAACATCAAGACCCTCCAACTCAAGGCTCAACAAGGCGACGCCCACGCCCAATACCAGCTCGGCCACCTCTACACGCGCGGCGAAGGCGTGCCGCTGGACTACTCGCTCGCCGCTGATTATCTCGAGAAGGCCACGCGACGCGGCCATGCGGATGCGCAGTTTCTCCTCGGCGCATTGTATCAGCAGGGCAAGGGCGTGACGGCTGATTACCAGAAGGCGGTCGGGCTTTATCGCAAGGCTGCTGAACAGGGGCACACGCTCGCGCAGTTCAACCTCGCCTACTGCTACGAGATCGGCGAAGGCGTGGAGAAGAATCCCGACGAGGCGCTCATCTGGTATCGCAAGGCGGCCGATTCCGGCGACGAGGACGCGCGCCAGGCGATCATCGAGCTGGAGAAGACCATGCCCAAATCCGCGCGCGGCGGGCCGAGTCCTTTCACGCAGTCAGCACACAAGCCAGACCCGGAGGTGGAAGCCGTGTTGTCCACCGCGCCGCCAATGATGCGTGAGTCCGGGCCGCCGCCCGAACCTGAACCCGCGCCCGTGCTCGCGCCGGAGCCTGCCGCGCCGATTACGATTTCCCTGCCGCAGCCCGAGCCAGCGCCGATGCCTGCGCCGACGTTCGCCGCGAGCACTTCGCCTGCGTCCGATGACCCGCAGGCCAAGATGGTCGGTGAGGCAGAGGCGGGCGACGCCAACGCGCAGTTCGACCTCGGCATCGCCTACGTCAACGGCATCATGGGGCAACCGAACTACGAGACGGCGGTGAAGTGGATTCGCCGCGCCGCCGAGCAGGGTTTGCCGGAGGCGCAGTTCGCGTTGGGCGCGCACTATCATCGCGGCGAGGGTGTCTCTCAGGATTACACGCAGGCCGTCGAGTGGTATCGGCAGGCCGCGCTGCAAGGGAATGCCGCCGCGCACTTTAATCTAGGCTACTGCCACGAGATCGGCGAAGGCGTGCCGAAGAACCGCGACGAGGCCATCGCGTGGTATCGCCGCGCCGCCAGGCAAGGCGACCCCGAGGCGAAGGCCGCGCTGCAAGATTTGACCAAGGGCGAAGCCGACCCCGATGCCGAGACGGTCATCTCCACCCGCTCGCAAGTCGCGCCCACGCCGGAGCCGGAGCCGGAGTCCGTCGTCGAAGCCGCGCCGGTGGAAGATGTCAAGCCCATCGAGGCCGAGGGCATCGCTGAAGCGCCCGCGCCCGCGCCGGAACCCGAACCCGCGCCGGAGTCCGTCGCGCCGGAGCCGCCGTTGATCATCCCGACTTCAGTCGCGACCGCTTCCCTGACGCGCGCCGCCTTTGCCATGCCCGCTCCGGAGCCGATACCTGCTCCCGCTCCCGCGCCGGCTTACGCGCCGCCGGCTCCGATGCCGCAGCCGGTTTACACTCCGGCGACGCCGAGCAGTCCGGGCACGAGGTTCATCACCCAGCCGCAGTTCGCCCCGCCACCGCAGGCGATGCCCGCGCCGTTGTTCACCGAGGCGACGTTCGTTCCGCCGCAGCCCGTCACCGCGCCCGAGCAGGTGGTCGCGCCCGCCTTCGAGGAAACCGAGTCGCTCATGGGCGTCGCGCAGCAGGCGAACCCCTTCGAGCAATACGCGCTCGGCCAGAAGTATCTCATCGGCGACGGCGTGCCGCAGGACTTCGTCGCGGCGGGGATGTTGATCCAGCTCGCCGCCGAGAACGGCAATCCCGAGGCGCAGTATTCGCTCGCCGAGCTTTGCACGCGCGGCCAGGGCGTGCCCCAGAACTACGCCGAGTCCATCGTCTGGTTTCACAAAGCCGCCGAGCAGGACCACGTCGGCGCGCAGTTCACGCTCGCGACGAAGTATGAGCTGGGCGAAGGCGTGCCGCAGGATTACGCCGCTGCCGCCCGCTGGTATCAACGCGCTGCCGATCGCAACAACGCCTCGGCGCAAAACGCGCTGGGCTGCCTCTACCAAAAGGGGCAGGGCGTCGTGCAGGATCAAGTGACCGCGGCGCGCTGGTTCCTCCAGTCCGCGAACCAGGGCAACGTCAGCGCGCAGCACAAGCTCGGTGTCTGCTATCAGCACGGGCACGGTATCGCGCAGGATTACTCGAAGGCCGCGCAGTGCTTCCACGCCGCCGCCGACCAGGGGCATCTCGAATCCAAGTTCCTCCTCGCGCAGTTGCTGCGTCAGGGCCTCGGCGTCGAGCGCGATGTCAACCAGGCTTACTCGCTCTACCGCGCAGTGGCGGACAACGGGCACGCTGGCGCGCAGTTCTTCACCGGCTACTGCTACGAGTTCGGCGAGGGCGTAGCGCAGGATTTCGCCGAGGCCACCGGCTGGTATCGGCTCGCCGCCGACCAGAACGAGCCGAACGCGCAGTTCCGCCTCGGCTTCTGCACGGAGTTCGGACGCGGCGTGCTGCAATCGCACCAGGCCGCCGTCGCTTGGTATCGCAAGGCCGCTGACGCCGGGCACGCTGAGGCGCAAGGTCGGTTGGGCCGGTGCATTGACCGCGGTCTCGGGACGCTCCAGGACTTCGCGGAAGCGGCGAAGTATTTCCGCATGGCCGGCCAGCAGGGCATTCACGAGGCGCAGGCGCGGCTCGCGCAGTATTGCGACCTCGGCCTGGGCGTGGCGCAGGACCAGCAGGAGGCGGTGAAGTGGTATCGCCTCAGCGCCGAAGCTGGCATCGCCGACTCGCAGGCGCGATTGGGCCAGTTCTTCGAAGCCGGGCAAGTCGTGCCGCAGGATTACGCGGAGGCGGTGAAGTGGTATTCTCGCGCCGCCGAGCAGGCGCACCTCGACTCGCAGTTCCGCCTCGGCAACTGCCACGAGCTCGGCCGCGGTGTCGCGCAGGACTACGTGGAAGCCTACAAGTGGTATAACCTCGTCGGTGCGTTCGGCCACCAGCGCGCGGTCGAGGCCCGCGACAAGGTCATGCGCCTGATGAGCCCGTGGCAGATCACCGAGGGACAGAAGCGCGCCTCCGAGGCCTACAAACTCGTCCGCCAGAAGCTCGCCGCCGGCAAGGAAGCCGCCGACAAGCTCAAGGAAGTGCTCGGGAAGAAGTAGGGAGGAAACACAGGATCATGGAGCACAGAATCATGATTCTGTGCTCCATGATTCTGTGTAGGTTCCCTCTTCAGAAGCGGAGCACTCTGAACTCCGCGTCGAACCACAGCCCGTTGAAGTCGAACTGAAACTTCGGCGGGTCGAACTCGCAGGCGTAGAGTGTCACGCTGTTGCGCTGCTGCACCAGGCCGCAGACCTCGTTGAACATCTCCGGGTCCAGCGCCAGCAGGCTGTAGCGGTCTTCGCGCAGATCGGCCTTCCTCATCGCGTGCGCGAGTTGCTCGACCTCGGTCAGGGAGCGTCGCACCACCCAGATCTCCGCGTCGTGGCACTTCACCGCGAGCTTGTCCAACTTGGCCGTCGTGCACTCGCCGCATTCCACCCACAGCGCGAGGCGCGACTGATAGTCGAACTGCGCGAGGTCGGGCACGAACGGGATGTCGTCCTGGTGCAGGTTGGTTTCGAGCTGGAGCCGGGGCCGCCAGAAGATGAGGAACGCCAGCAGCCGCAGCGTCACGTGCGCGACCGTTTCCCCGTCGTGCTGGGCGATGAGAATCTTGCGCGGCAGGTCGGCGCGGCGGCGGTCCTCGGAGGTGAGGTTGAAGGAGTATTTCGCGCTCACGAGAGGAGTGACAGGTGACGGGTGACGGGTGACAAGGGGCCTCGGTTCATCGGTTACGCTCGGAGTTCTGTGGCTGTCCTTGTCACTCGTCACCTGCCACTTGTCACTCCACGACCCTCACCGGCGTCCCCACGGTCACGAGCTTCAGCAGAAACTCCGCGTTCCAGTTTGCCAGCCGGAAGCAGCCGTGCGATTCCGTGCGGCCCACCTGCTCCGGCGACGGCGTGCCGTGGATGCCATAGCCGGGTCTGTCGAGGCCCATCCACGCCACGCCCACTGGGTTGTTCGGGCCCGGTTGCAAGATCAGCTTCCGTCCCAACTGCTTTGCCTCCGCCGACTCGGGGAACACCTCCGGGTCAAACGTGTAGTTCGGATTCGGCGCGACCACCGCGACGTGCAACTCGCCCACGGGCCGCTTCTCCGCGCGCGCCGCGATGCTGCACGGGAAATGCGCCAGCAGGTTCGTGTTCGCGTCGAACGCCTGGAGCGTCTTGCCCGCGAGGTGAATCACGACGAACACCGCACGCGCGCGGACTGGCGGATAGCTGACGTTCGGGATGCGCAACTCCACGCCCGCCGTCACGTTTGTCCACTCCACAGCTGGGTTCAGCCGCTTGATGAGCAGCGGATGCGCGTGTCCCTTCTCGGCGACGAGTTCCAGCAACGTCTCGTAGTCCAGCGCGCTCTGCTGCGACTTGCCCAGCCACGTCGTGCTCATCGGCTGAAGCCGTGCAACGTCGTTCGAGCTGACGATGTAGTTCGTGAACGGCGGCATCGTGAGTTGCAGCCGCGTCTTCGTCTCCGCGTCCGCCACGCCCGTCTCGGTGATCCCCTCGCGCAGTTGGAAGGCCCGGAGCGCCGCGCGGGTTTGTGAACCGACCACGCCGTCGAACGAGCCGGAGGAAATACCGGCACGTGCGAGCGCCAGTTGCACCTCGAAGCTGTTCTGTGGCGGGCGGGGAAACGTGTTGTTGTCGAAGACAGGTTCGGTCGCGGAGATGCGGTTGGTCGCAGTCGTCGTCGCCGGACGATTCGTCGGCACCACGCTTGTGCCCATGACCGGGCGCGGATGATTTGTCACCACGGTCACCGACAGCTCCGAGTTCGTGACAACTGAGGTGAACGCCTGCAACTGTGCGGGCGGGGCGGTTGGTTTCGTCTGATACTTGCGCGACCACCACCCACCGACGCACATCGTCACGACAAGCACGGCCCAGCCCCAATGCCAGTCGCCGCCGGAGCGCTTCCTGGGCTTGGGCTGCTTGAACTTCGTGTAGATTTGCACGGGCGCACATTTAGCCAGAGTGCGGCCCGGCTTGCCACGGGATTTGCGCAGCCTTTCGGATTGCCCAGCGTCCACAGTTTGCGATGCTCCCGACGTGAATTCGCCTTCCCGCCTTGCTGTTCTGTTCATCTGTGCCCTGTGGTTGGGAAGCCGTGGTTCCGCCCAAACTCCCGATGCCAAGGGCGCCTCCACGAACCGCGTCGCGACGCCGACCACGCCCACCCGGCGCACGAACGATCCGATCGAGCGCATCCGCGACGAGGGGCTGAACCGCTCCCAGGTGATGACCACGCTGAGTTACCTCACCGATGTCATCGGCCCGCGCCTCACCGGGTCGCCGGAGTTGCGACGCGCGAACGAGTGGACGCGCGACCGCTTCAGCGCGTGGGGACTCACGAACGCGCAGGCCGAGCCGTGGGGACAGTTCGGACGCGGATGGTCGCTGAAGCGTTTCTCCGCGCAGGTCGTCGCGCCGCAGAGCATCCCGCTCATCGCGTATCCGAAGGCGTGGTCGCCGGGCATCGGCGCGCAGCCGGTCACGGCGGAGGTTGTCCATGTGGACATCAAGAAGCCGGAGGACTTCGCGCAGTTTCGCGGCAAGCTCCGTGGGAAGGTCGTCCTCGATGGCCCGCTGCAAGACGTGAAGATGCGCTTCGAGCCGCTGGCCGTCCGCCGGAGCGAGACGAACCTGCTCGCGCTCGCCAACGCCACCGAGGGCGTGCCGTTTTCCTTTCGTCCCACGCCGACAAACTTTTTGAGCACGCCGGAGCAGCGTGCGGCCATCGCGCTGACACCGCGCCGCTACCAGTTCTACGCGGAGGAAGGCGTCGCCGTGCTGCTGCAGCCCAGCCGCGCAGGTGAGGCCGGCACGCTCTTTACGCAGGGCGCGACGGTCTATGAGCCGCGCCGCACGAACACGACGGACACCGCCGCTGCCAAGACCACAGCCCCCTCCACCTCGCCCAGCTCCGCCCGCAGCTTCTCGCCGTGGAGCACGAATTGTCCGCCCATCACGCCGCAGGTCACCGTCGCGGCGGAGCACTACAACCGGCTCGTCCGCATGATTGCGCTGGGCGAAAAGCTGCGCGTGGCCGTCGAGTTGCAGGCGGATTACCACACGCAGGACCTCTCTGCGGCCAACACGGTCGCGGAGATCCCCGGCACCGATCTCGCGGAGGAGCTGGTCATGCTCGGCGCACATCTTGACTCGTGGCAGAGCGGCACCGGCACCACCGACAACGCGACTGGCTGCGCCGTTGTCATGGAGGCGGTGCGCATCCTTCAGGCGCTCGGGCTGAAGCCGCGTCGCACGATCCGCGTGGCGTTGTGGACCGGGGAGGAGCAGGGGTTGCTCGGGTCAAAGGCTTACGTGACGAAGCACTTTGGCTCCACCGTGACGAGCACCAACGCCGCGCCGGTGTCCGGGAAATCCGGCTCGTCGCGTCCGGTCACGACAATTGCCAAGAAGCCCGCCTACGACAAACTCTCTGCCTACTTCAACCTCGACAACGGCACAGGAAAAATCCGTGGCATCTACCTTCAGAACAACGAGGCCGCGCGCACGCTCTTCCGCCAGTGGCTTGTGCCGTTTCGCGAACTCGGCGCAGAGACCGTCACCTACGCCAGCACGAGCGCGACCGACCACGTGCCTTTCGATGCCATCGGGCTGCCCGGCTTCCAGTTCATCCAGGACGACATCGAGTATTGGACCCGCACGCACCACGCGAACATGGACGTGTTCGACCGCGCGGTGGCCGACGACCTCAAGCAAGCCTCCGTCATCATGGCCGCCTTCGTCTATCAGGCCGCGATGCGTGATGAGAAAATCCCGCGCAAGCCCGCGCCAGCCACTCCGTCCGCGGCTCCTGCGAAATCATCCGCCACGCCTTGAGCGCGGGTGACAGCGCCATGGCAACCGCCGGCACGCATCACTTTGGCCTTTGAACTGCGATCATTGAACCTACCTTCCGCTCATGCGAATCCACTTTCACGGCGCGACACGCACCACCACCGGCTCGATGTATCTGCTGGAGGTCAACGGCAAGCGGCTGCTGCTGGAGTGCGGGCTGTTTCAAGGCCGGCGGGAGGAATCCATCACGCGTAACTGCTGCTTCCCCTTCGATCCGAAGACGCTCGACGCAGCCATCCTTAGCCACGCGCACATTGACCACTGCGGGAATTTCCCGAACCTCTGCAAACAGGGCTTCACCGGGAACATCTACTCGACCTTCGCCACACGCGATCTCGCGAGCATCATGCTGGAGGACTCGGCCTCGATCCAGCAGGCCGATGCGGAGTTCGTCTCGAAGAAGCGCGTCAAGCAGGGCAAGCCTCCCGTGCAGCCGCTCTACAGCGCGATTGCCGCCGAGCGCGCCATCCGCCAGTTCGTCGCGATCAACTACGACCGCCCCATGCCCGTCGCGGATGGCGTGACGGTCACCTTCAAGGACGCCGGGCACATCCTCGGCTCCGCGCAGGTGGTTCTCGACGTGCGCGAGGGCACGCGCAAGTTCCGCTACCTCTTCAGCGGCGACATCGGCCGGCCGGGGCAGGACATCCTCCGCGACGCGCAGCCGGTGGAGAACGTGGACTTCCTCCAGATCGAAAGCACCTACGGCAGCCGGGTTCACTCCAGTCCCGTGGACGCGCGCGATGAGTTGTGCAAGCTCGTCGGCGAGACGGTGAGCCACGGCGGCAAGGTCATCATCCCCGCGTTCTCCGTGGGCCGCACGCAGCAGGTTGTCTATGCGCTGAACCAGGCCACCGACGCCGGACAGTTGCCGCGTGTGCCGATCTACGTGGACAGCCCGTTGAGCGTGAACGCCACGGAGATTTTCCGGCTGCACCCGGAGTGCTTCGACGAGCAGACCTATGCGTTCCTGCGCGAGAAGGGCAACCCCTTCGGCATGGAGAACCTCACCTACATCCGCGACGTGGCGTTCTCGCGAAAGCTCAACGAGATGAAGGATGCCGCCATCATCATCAGCGCGTCGGGCATGGCCGAGGCTGGCCGCGTGCTGCATCACTTGAAGAACCACGGCGGCGACCCGGCGAATCTCATCCTTTTCGTCGGCTACTGCGCGGAGCACACGCTCGGCGCGCAGATCATGGCGGGCCGCAGCCCGGTGAACATCCTCGGCGAGCCGCACGCCATCCGCGCGCGCGTGGCGAAGATTGACGCCTTCTCCGGCCACGCCGACCGCAACGAGCTGTCCGCCTATGTGAAGAGCCTCACCGGCCACATCAAGAAAACCTTCGTCATCCACGGCGAGGAGGAATACTCGCTCGCCTTTGCCGGGACCTTGAGGCAACTCCTGCCCAAGTCCGAGGTCACCGTGCCGGTGTTGCACCAGGCGATTGAAGTGTAGTCCGGCGTTGCCGGTTACTTGACCAGCACTTCCGCGATCTGCACGGCGTTGAGCGCTGCACCCTTGCG